>CAJONQ010000021.1 GCA_905235835.1 uncultured Prevotella sp. | reverse complement strand
TGGAGGGCTGACAACCTGTTGCCTAACCCCTCCATTAAAAGAATGAATGTACTCAAAAAAGTAAGTTAACTCATATTGATTAACTTAACACCCTAGAATGTACCCCAACAATTCAATGCCGCCAACTATTATCAGGTCATGGTCTGTCATCATCTCTACCAAAAGAACTACGAGCAGGCATTGGCGTGGTGTGACTCTACACAGGATGAGAGTGCTAGTTTATCCCTACGGGTAAAGGTATATAAGGAGATGAAAGAATGGGAAAAGGCACTCGCTACACAAGAACTGTTAGACAGTATAGACAGCAAACGGCGCTCGGAAGTGATGATGGAGTCGCTCGCAGAACTGGACCAGGAAATGAAGAGTATTGACGAAAAAGCGAAATTCAACAAGACACGCATGAGACTGATGATATTTGTTGGTATCTTGCTGCTGTCTATCATTGCGTTATTGCTCATCCTCTTGTATATCCGTCGTCGTCATCACCACAAGCTGAAAGAACAGTTCGACTTAATAAACGAGGAACGTCAGCGCACTCATGATGCCCTTGCTATCAGACAGGCTTTCGTCAATACCATCCATGAACAGTTGAAGGAGCCTATCAATATTTTGCTACACTATGCACGAGTGTTCAATACGCCCGGATTCCGTCTGGATCCTATCCAGCGTCCAAAGACATTCTTCGACATCAAGAAGTCAGCTAAAGATATTAACCGCATGCTTGACCCTATACTCGATTCTTATATCAATAAGAGTAAAGGTATCAGTCTGGAGCAAAAACAACGCTGTCAAGAAGCACTTCGCTCACCCATGCAGGCTTTGATAGGACTAACTAATATAATAACAGATGACCATCTGTTACAGATTCCTGAGGATGACTATCTCGCTATGCGACAAGAAGTTTGCAACAACGCCTACGAGGTAGCCATGTCTGCTCACGAGCTGATTCTGTATAGTGCTACTGACGAATATTCCAAAACACCTCACTCAGACAATGTTCCTCTGAACGAGACTATCAAGTCAATGCTTGATAGCTACGATTTGCGCAACAAAGTTATTGACAAGCGATTTGAGACAACTGTCAGCAACGAGGTGACCATAGATACAGACATACAAACACTCAGAGAGATTCTCTATATGCTCTTTAGCAATGCCGACAAATATGCACTCGAAGGCACGCTCACAGTCAGCACAAGAAAGGAAGCTGACGGAACCTACACCATTGGAGTACAAAACATGGGGTCTACTGTGCCAATAGAGGAATATAAGAACATCTTCCAACCATTCTGTCATATCCCCAAACAGAAAGCTGGATTGGGACTAGGATTGGCATTGGCAAAGAAACTATGCAAGAGCTTGGGATACGGTATTTCTCCTGACGCATCATACCTTCTGGGAACACGAATCCTGTTGACCGGTCTGTAATGATCAGATTAGGTTTCAAAAGAAGGATTGCTAATGCAATCCTTCTTTCTTTTGAGCCTCTTGTCGGATTGCATATCCGAATAGCCTGCCGGCGGCAGGCTATCAAAGAAGGACTCCCTTTTGAAACTTGAAAGAAAACTTTCGTTGTCAAAAGGGAGTCCTTCTTAGAGCCTCTTGTCGGATTCGAACCAACGACCCCGAGATTACAAATCACGTGCTCTGGCCAACTGAGCTAAAGAGGCGGGTGGGCAGCTGACTGTATCGCGCCGCTACAACCAAGTACCCTTGCTATGTTCCCATCCTGGGGGATTCCGAGGGAGCTGGCCGTACAGGACTGCCCGTTTTGATTTGCGTTTTGCGGCTGCAAAGGTACAAATAATTTTGCTAACTGACAAATGAATGCCGTTTTTTTTCTTCATTCACATATTTCTTTGTAGCTTTAACTACATCTAAGGCACTCTCGTTCGAAAAAACTCAAGAATCTCTTGGTTTTTTGCTCACTTAATCGTACCTTTGCACCCAATATGACACCACAAGAATATGTTCAACTAAAAGCTTTCGCACGACAGGACGGGGCTCTGCTCTCCTTGTTGTGGATAGGTGGCTTCGCTTGTTATATCCTCGGATTGTCGAATCCCATGCTGGGACTTGCCGCCATGGTACTGATTTGCGCCACACCTTTTTTCGCAGCAAGCAGGCTTCGCCATTTCCGTGACTATGGAAGAGAAGGTATCATCTCATTCGCACGAAGTTATGCCTATACCGTACTCATCTTCTTTTATGCTGGTGTACTACTCGCCATCGCTATATACCTTTACTTTGCCTTTATGGACAATGGTTTCCTGATGGGAAAGATTATCGAGACGACCCAGTCGCCAGAAGGACGAAAGGTCATCGAGTTGTATGGGATGGGAGCAGAAATGGATGAGAACATCAAGCTGTTAGCTGGGATGCGTCCCATTGAGTTTGCACTGAATATGCTGACAATCAATATAATTACCGGATTCATACTTGGTGTTCCTATTGCAGCTATCATGCAGAGGAATAGTATTAAGGATTGAAAAATTGAAGTGAGATGGATATATCAGTTGTAGTACCTTTATATAATGAAGACGAGTCGCTGCCAGAGCTGTATGACTGGATAGAGCGTGTGATGGCGGCAAACAACTTTAGCTTTGAGGTCATCTTCGTCAATGACGGATCGACAGACCATTCCTGGGATGTCATCACAGAACTTGCCGCTCGCTCAGAACATGTGAAAGGTATCAAGTTCCGTCGTAATTACGGAAAGAGTCCTGCCCTCTATTGTGGTTTCAAAGAGGCACAGGGGGACGTGGTCATCACGATGGACGCAGACTTACAGGACTCTCCAGACGAGATTCCAGAACTCTACAAAATGGTCAAGGAGGATGGCTACGACCTTGTCAGCGGTTACAAGCAGAACCGTAGTCAGGGTGACCCACTGTCGAAGACACTTCCCACCAAGCTCTTCAATGCCACTACCCGAAAAGTCAGCGGCATCAAGAACCTGCATGACTTCAACTGTGGACTGAAAGCCTATCGTAAGGAGGTGGTCAAGAATATCGAGGTGTTCGGAGAGATGCACCGTTTCATCCCTTACCTCGCTAAGAATGCGGGCTTTGACAAGATTGGTGAAAAACCCGTACACCACCAGAAACGCCAATATGGCAAGTCGAAGTTCATGGGCTGGAACCGTTTCGTCAATGGTTATCTGGACCTGATGACCCTCTGGTTCCTCGGCACCTTCGGCAAGAAACCTATGCATGTCTTCGGATTCTTAGGTACCCTCGTGTTTATCATCGGTTTCTTTGCCGCCTTCTTCTTGGGAGCAGAGAAAGCATGGGCGCTCTACAATCATATCCCTATGCGACTGGTGACTGACTCACCCTATTTCTACATTGCGTTAACGATGATGATGATAGGTACACAGTTGTTCCTCGCAGGATTCCTGGGTGACCTCATTAGCCGCAATAGTGCTGGTCGTAACGACTATCAGATAGAGGAGGAAATCAGATGCGGAAAATAATCGGTTTCATCTTCACAATATTAGCCATTGGGGCATGTACCAATATAGACTGTCCTGTGGAGAACAGGGTGATAACGGTTTACAACCTGAAAAAAGCCAATGGCTCTACCGATACGCTGAAAGTAGACACGTTGACTGTCAAGACAAGGGTGGCAGATGGTAATGACTCTACGCTGCTGAACAGAGTTACAGGTATCACATCCTACGACATGAACATCAGCTTTACCCAGCCGGAGGATGTGTTCTTTTACACCTTACTCGACACGTTAGGGAATACCTATCGTGACACCGTCTATGTGAAGAAAGAGAACTATCCTCATTTCGAGTCTGTCGACTGTCAGCCAGCCTATTTCCATAAACTCACTGAAGTGCGGACCACTCACCATATCATCGACTCTATAGTGATTAAACGCTCAACCGTCAATTATGATTCAAAGAACGAACATTTCCATATTTATTTCAAGGCTCGCTATTAGTCTTGCCTTGCTCATGGCAGCACCAGCAGCCCATGCGCAACTGAAAATGTTCCGCATGGAGAAGGACTCGATACCTCTGTTCCGGGGTTTCTCGATATCTTTCGACTTGGTGGGTCCCGCAAGACTGATGTTAAGCGACCATGGAGAGATTGAGGGAGCACTGCGCATCAATCTGCATGATCAGTGGTTCCCGATTGTTGAGATTGGTGTGGGTAAAGCGAACCATAAGGATGACGAGATAACAGAGATCGTCTATAAGACAACGGCTCCTTATTTCCGTTTGGGTATTGACCTGAACCTTCTAAAAAACAAGCATCAGCCGAATCGCCTCTATGGCGGTATCCGTTATGGTTTCACCTCATATAAAGTGGATATCATACGTGACATCTTACCTGACCCTGTATGGAAGACTGAGACAGGCTTCGGTGTAGAAGGAATGAAGTGTAACATGCACTGGATGGAACTGGTGTTAGGTATCGACGCTAAGATCTTCGGACCACTCCATCTGGGATGGGATGTCCGTTACAAACGTCGTATCTCCCATAAAGAGGGTGACATTGGGCAGTCATGGTATGTCCCCGGCTTCGGCATTAACGACCAAGACACTTTCGCTGCAAAACTTAATGTAATCATAGATATTTAGGTACTATAGTCCCTATAGTTACCATACTTAAACATTATGGAAAAAATCTGCCGGAAACGTCTCTTGTGGCAAGTGCCATTCCTCCTGCTGCTCATCGTGGGTACCGTGCTCATCATCCGCCAGCAACAGGCAATGCCCTATCAGTTGAATAAGGGTTCTGTCTTTGGTACTTTCTACACCATCAACTACCAGTCGGATAAAGACTATCACCAAGAGATCAAGACGGCACTACAGGAAGTGGACAACGCGCTCTCGATGTTCAACGAGCAATCCATCATCTCACAAATCAACCGTGAGGAGGGTGGAGTGTCTAATGACATGTTCATGGAGGTTTTCCGTAAGGCAATGGAGGTTTCCAAGGAAACTGACGGCGCCTTCGATATCACGGTAGCACCGTTGGTGAATGCTTGGGGCTTCGGATTTAAGAACGGAGAAATGCCTACGCGTCAGCAAGTGGACTCCATCCGCCAGTTCGTAGGATGGAAGAAAGTCAGTGCTGAGGGGATGACGATTCATAAAACCGACCGTAGGGTGATGCTCGACTGCTCGGCAATAGCCAAAGGGTATGGCGTGGATGTGGTAGCACGACTATTGAAAGACAAGGGTGTCACCAATTTCATGATAGAGATTGGAGGAGAAATCATCACCAAGGGCATCAGTCCGAAAAGGGTTCCCTGGAAAATAGGAGTCATCAAACCCACAGAGGACTCTCTTCAGACTAGTGGGGAATATCAGACGATTCTCAACGTGACAGATATGGCGATGGCGACCAGTGGTAATTATCGTAACTTCTACTATAAGGGGGGAAAGCGTTATGCGCATACCATCGATCCAAAGACGGGCTATCCCGTACAGCACAATATTCTGTCGGCTACCGTTCTGGCAAAAGACTGTGCCACTGCTGATGCCTATGCCACCTCTTTCATGGTGATGGGACTGGAGGGTGCCAAAGTGATCCTTGAACGTCATCCTGAATTGATGGCATACCTTATTTATAATGACCAGGACAACCATCTTGCCGTCTGGTACTCTCCTTCCATGAAGGATAAAATTGAGCAATAATGTCAGCACTCCACCTCCACGACAAACTCTTGCAGTTTACGCTCTTCCAAGGTATGAGTCATGCCGATTTGATGGAAGTGGTGACACACACTAAGATAGGATTCCATAAAATTCCTAAGGGGAAATGTCTGGTACGTGCCGGAGAGCCATGCAACCGCCTTACCTTTCTGATTAATGGAACGCTACAGGCTGAACAGATGAATGACAACAACAGTTATCGTGTCGTAGAACGACTGTCTGCTCCCTACCTGCCTGAGCCTGAGCGATTGTTCGGTATTCGACAGGAACACACTCACACTTATACGTCTCTGACAGATGTCAACCTGATTACGATTGACAAGCAAGAAGTGATGCTGCTATTAGAGACACAACTGGTGTTCCGACTCAACATGCTTAACCTGATGGCCACAGAGACACAACGATTGTTACACCATCCTTGGCGCACCACTCCTAAGTCACTACGTGAACGCATCATCCATTTTTTCTTCTCCCACTGCCAGTATCCTGCAGGACATAAGACGTTCTATCTGCTGATGCGCCAACTTGCCGACCAACTGAACGACAGTCGGTTGGACATCTCCATCGCACTCAACCAAATGCAGGCGGACGGACTGCTCACCCTCCATCGGGGACGCATTGAAATTCCCATGATAGAGAGATTATTGATGTGATAAGTTTTTATTTACCCATCCACTCCTTACGTTCTGCGTCAGACATCTTCTCGATGGCATAACGTAAGGCGGTGCGTGGCATCTCATGGGCATGCTGACGAAGGAAGTCACGCAGAATATCCATCGAGACCCGCTTCCCCATCTCACGTAACATCCAGCCTACTGCCTTGTGCATCAGGTCATGAGGATGATGCAAATGTATCTCTGCATAACGCAGGCACCATGACGCATCGCCTTGTTGGGAAGTCTTCCATGTACAGACCATACTCATACGCTGTCGCCACAGATTGTCACTATGGGCAAGTTTGTCAAGCACCTGTCGTTTGTAGTCATCAGTACCATCACCAAGTGCTGTCGGCAACAGCAGCCAATGTCCTAAGATTTTCGGAACTGAGAGATCTACCAAGTCCCAGTTATTCGCCTGCTCGGCATATCGCAGATACAACGTCAGTATCTCATCACGCTTCCTGATTGCCTCCGCATCATGCGCCAAACGTTTCGTAGATAACTTCTCAAACTGCTCCACAAGAATCAGCAAACCACATAGTCGCACCTCATGCCAACGGGACAACAGCAACTCTGGTACTTCACTAAGTGGTGTATCCCTCACCGCCTTCACCACCTCACGAGTCTGTGGCACTTTCAATCCTAAAAACTCATCACCCTCACCATACTCACCTGGTCCCGTTTTAAAGAACCTCATGAGAATCCGTCGCTGCTCCTCATCCTGCATCGACTCCATGTATTCGATAATCTCTTTTGCTGTAGTCATTGCTGCAAAGTTAGAAATTCCCACTCCCGTTTCAGTATTTAATACTCTATTTTGAAGTAGTCAAGCAAGGCTTTGAAGTTATCTTGGGCAGTTAGGCAGGTGTCTGTCAGATAGCCGTTGACGTGTCCCCACTCACGGAGTCCACGATAGTAGAACATTTTCAATTCATCAGTGATAATAAAGGGGACATGACTGGAAGCCAAACATGCTTTGAACATCAGCAGTCTACCGACTCGTCCATTTCCGTCTTGGAAAGGATGGATGGACTCAAAGCGGACATGAAAGTCGAGAATATCTTCGAATGTATGACTCTTTTGCGCATTGTAACTCTTCAAAAGTGTTCTCATCTCACGATGCACATCCTCTGGCAAGCATGTCTCCATCCCTCCAACCTCATTAGGCATTCGCTTATAATCACCTACAACAAACCAGTCTTTCAGACTATCTGAGGTACCTGTCTTCAATAGTCGATGGAGATTCTTGATAAACTCTTCGGTCAGTTTCTCTTCAGCATGCTCTATCACATAGTCAATACAACGAAAATGGTTGACAGTCTCTACTACGTCATCCACATTAACAGCCTCTTCTGTAATACCAATCGTATTCGTCTCAAAGATATAACGTGTCTGGTCGTGAGTGAGTCTGCTACCCTCTATATGATTAGAATTATAAGTGAGGTCTATCTGTACATGATGATAGATACCACCCTTCAGTCTCATCGCTTTCTGTTCTTTCAGTATATCAAGCAGTCCCATAATGTATCGGCAAACTATTTTTCCTTTATCGCATACAAAGATAGCATTTTTTACCGATATCAACAAGTTTTTAGGAAATAATCATAGTTTAAGCCCGGAATCATTTTACTTTTTATTTGAGAACCAATCTGGCAACCAGCATCACACACCTTCTGAATACTTAGGAGCGTCCTACTCTCCCACAAATATATGCAGTACTATCGGCGTTGCAAGACTTAACTTCTCTGTTCGGAATGGGAAGAGGTCGCGTTCTATAGTGCTCTGGCTCACCGACAAAGTCTCCGACATTTGCTTGCCGGTGATTGTCGGAGACTCTTTGATGAGATTGAGGATTTTCTGCTGACGCTCAGTGAGTTTTGTCTCCGACATGTCTCCGTCATGGTCTCCGACATTCGGGGTGTCGGAGGAGGCAAATCCCACTATCTTCCTTTCCAACGGAGTCAACGAGCCCCACGATGTTGCAGGTCTCTTGTTTGCCTTATGTGTCACTTTCTGTGTCTGCGCCCAGACTGAAAGGGGTAGCAAAACGAAAACTATTATTAATGTTATAATTCTGTATTTTATCTTCTTTATTGATTGATTTCTTCCTTCTTCCATTTAGAGGCACTCTTCTTCTTGGTGCCACCGCCAGCCAGTCTGAGGGTCAGTTGTTTTAGGTTCTCACATCCAGCAAAGGCACTGGGAACTATCAGCTCCACGACCGATTCCGGGATGCTCACCTCTGTCAGGTTCTTGCACTCATAGAAAGTCATCAGTCTGATTTTGTCAATGCGGTCTGGCAAAGTGATGGATGTCAGGCTTCCACAACGGCTGAAGGCCTCGCGTCCGATGCCTGTCACACTATTGGGAATAGTGACGGACGTCAGATTCTCGCAACCTTGGAAAGCATAACCACCAACAATCTTCACTCCTAAGGAGATGACGACCGTCTTCAGGTTCTTGCAATATTGGAATGCCTCCATGTCTATCTTCTCAATATTGGCCGGGATGGTGAGGGTCTCCAGTCCGTAGCAGGAAGCAAAGGCACAGGAGGGGATTTCCTTGAGCCTGTTGGAGAAACGGACAGACTTCAACTTCTCACATTTACAGAAAGCATACTTACCTATGGTCCCCACGCTATTGGGAATATCAACCGACACAAGACTGGTACATTCCAGGAACGCTTCCTCGCTAATCTCCGTGACGCTAGAAGGTATTGTGACCTGAGTGAGGGAAGAGCAACGGGCGAACGACGACCTGCCAATGGTCTTCACACCATTGGGGATGGTGACTGTCCTCAGGTTGCGACAACTGGCGAAAGCATCCCTGCCGATTTCCAGGACACCAGCAGGGATGGTCACTTCTGTCAAAGACTCACAGCCATAACACGCCATCATATGGATGTCCGTAACCGTCGAAGGTATTACCAAAGCTGTCAGCGACTTGCATTCACTGAACATGCCCCAGCTGAGACTCTTCAATCCACCAGGGAGTTGTATGCTCTGTAGAGCGGTACAATCCGAGAAAGCCATGTCGCCAATGGTTTTGATGCTGTTGGGGACAACCACTTTGGTCAGTTCCTTCGAGTCCTTGAAAGCCCCAGAACCGATGGACGTAACGTCATAGACCACACCCTCTATTTTCACCCGTTCAGGCAGGACCAAAGTCCCCCTGGGCTTCACCTTCCACGTAAAAACCTCTGCCTCCTTCTTATCCGTGATGCGGATGCTGTAGCCTTTACCCTCATACAGTTTATAACCGTACTTCCCGACATAGCTGTCCCGAAGTTCCAACATGACCCCCGAATTCAGTTCCGACTGCTCCTGCAGGGCGGTCTTCTGTCGGTTTAACTCGTTCTGTGCCTGAACACTTCCCGCACGAGCAGCTTTCTCTAACCAATTCTTGGCCTCGACCTCATTCTGGGTGAGTCCTCCCCTGCCCCGCTGGTAACACTTGGCTATCACATACATTGCCTCGGCATGACCCATGTCGGCTGCCTTACGGTAGTCAGCCATTGCTTTCATGGGGTCAGCCTGCTTGGTGGCACGTTCGTAATACTGCTCCTTTGTCAGAACGACAGGAGTGGAATCGGTCTTTTTCTCGGTTTCACGCCTGACGACAGTCGTCTGTCCGAAACTGGGCAATATGACCAGAGCCGTCAAGAACGTAGTAACAAGGATGGTCTTCATTCTTTTCATAAGCTAAATTTATCTTCTTCTTTCCATTTCTTTGCTTTTACAAATTTGGTGCTACCATCTGGATTGCGGACTTTGATTTTGTCTAACTTCACGCAGCCACGAAAGGCGGAGGTGGATGCCCACTCCAAGTTTTTTCCCGTCATAGTGACACTAGTCAAATTGATACATCCTTCGAAACACTCTGCACTCAACCCACAATTCTCTGGCAATTCAATAGAAGTAAGGGAAGTACACTTGGCAAAGACACCTGTCGACATCGTCAACAACTTGTCAGAAAGGTGTACTGTTTCCAATGAGGTACAACCGTAGAAAACACCATTCCCCATTCCCTCAACAGTACTTGGAAGGTCGATGGATTTTAGGCTAGAACAGCCTTGGAAACAGAAGAATCCTAGAACTCGGATTCCTTCTGGAAGGTTGATTGTTTCCAGACCTTTGCAGTTCAGAAAAACAGATTCATCTAGGTATTTAAGACTATTAGGAAGGTTTACCTGTATAAGGCTTTTACAATTATAAAAAAGTTTGGGGTAAAGGCGGACAATCCCTTCTGGAATCGTGACAGACTCCAAACCGCATTCCCTGAAAACTGCCTTTTCCAGTTCCTTCACAGTAGCAGGAATGACAACATCCTTCAAACTACTGCACCCCTTGAATGCCTCTTCTGAAATCTCCTCTATCCCATCTGGAATCTGAACAGAGGTTATATCCGTACAATTCATAAAAGCCTGATAGCCTATCTTTCTTATCTCATAAACTTTAGCACCCAATTTTGCTTTATATGGAAGAACTATGTCACCTTGGGGCTTAGTGAGACCTGAATATATAATTGCAATCTCGTTATACAACCGCACACTAAAACCCTTACAGTCATATAATTTCTCGCCCCATTTGCCTATATGAAAATTATTCAACACAACCATCAAGCCCCTTTCTATTTCTTCCTGCTCAGCTTCCTTCTGCAGTTTAGCCAGTGCCTGAACACCCATACGCTTCTCATAGTCTGCTTTCGCATTGCCACAGCCAGCCTTAGCGGCTTTCGCAATCCAGACCAAAGCCTCTTTCTCGTCTTTACTGACACCGCCCTCTCCACGAGCATAGAACAGCCCCACCTGATACATGGCCTCTGCATGTCCCATGTCAGCAGCCTTACGATAGTCTGCAAGTTCCTTTTCTTGAGAAATTTGCTGCTTTGCCCTGTTGAAGTACTGCTCCTTCGTCATTTGTATGGGCTTATAGACATTTCTGTTCACCTTAGTTTCTTGCTGTGACTGTCGAACGACCTTCTCCGTCTGTCCCCAAGCCGACGGTATCAGCAGGGCAAGGGTGATAATTAATAGCATCAATACCTTTTTCATAATAGAAAAATGTTTTTAGTTATTACATGATTGTTTTATTGCAAATTATTCTTCTTTCTCCATAGCAGGAAATACCAAAGCATGAACGCCACTATGATGAAGAAGGCAAAGATAGAGAGATACAAGGCATCAGGGTTCTTGTAATCAAGCCTGTCGAGAAGCGTATAGAAGTTACTCACAGGCTGCCCCTGAAGGTCATAGTATTCTCCGTTCATACGGTTCGTGATTAACTGTCCATGATGGACAAACGTGAAGAGACCGTCCTTGAAGTCTTCCTTGAATACGGGGTTGCCATCAGGTCCGAAAAGGTTTGCCTCTTTACCATCGTCAATAATGGCATAACCATTCATGTTTTCATTCAGCACTTCCCTATTGATGCCAGTGATGTCCCACTCCTTCACGATTCTATTTTCGGGAAGATAATAGACGGCCTTCCTCATCGGAGATTCAAAGTCCCAGTCGGACTTGCGGTATTCCCTTACCTCATACTTCCTGTTTTTCTCATACTCGTAATAGTCATAATTATCTTGATCACGCCATTCGACGGTCTGCTGGATTTGATAAGCCACGAACAATGCCGCGATTTCTGCGACAATCAATACCACAATTTTCAAAAACTTTTTCATTATTACTTTCTTTAATGTACCTTTATTATATAATTACTGTCCTATTTTCTCCAGCACCTTGCCCTGCTTGTTATACCAAGTGCCTGTGTGGGGCTGACCCTTTGAGAAGTAGCCTTCGAAGTACTCGCCAGAATCAGCCAGTCGCAACGTACCCTTTTCGTAATAGTTGCTCTTGAATGAGCCAGAATAGGTATCGCCGTAGAAGACATACTCAGCATAGTCAGACTCAAAGACACCATCTACGAAGTCGCCCTTGTACATCCTGGCCTCGGGTTTACCACTCTTGTTGAGGAAGACAGCTTCTCCCTTGCCGTCAGGATTTCCAGCCTTGTTGACAGGACCCGTATAGAGATAGTCACCCAACACCTTGTTAGAGAACTTCTGTTTCTCGACATTAGAATGACGTGCAACTTCATCCTGTAATGTCTGTACAGTATCCACAAAAGCCTCAGTATCACTTGATGGAGAAGAGCCATTACCAGAAGAGCTAAAATATGTCCAAGCAAGGAAAATAACAATAAGACCGGCACCTATCATGCCTATCGTCTTAGCATGCTCCTTCAGATAGTCTGCCATTCCGCCTATCGACTCCGTAACACCACCCACAGCCTTAGACAATCCACTCGCTGGTTTGTACCTCTTGTCAACGACCGCATACAGCGTACCATACCCCCTGAACAACTCCCGCTCAACACGCACGTCGGACAGCTCGCAGTCACCCACTGACTCAAGACCAGTCAACTGGCAAGCCTCAGACAGAAATGCCCCCTGTAGACTGATATCCATGTCCATCCCGCCCTTGCCGCTCACCGTTCCGTCGCCATGGCGATCACAACTCTGCTTCGAGTAGCACTCATACACATAGTACTGCGTCGTCACCGTCATGTTATGGTCGCTGGCACGACGCGAGGAACCTGTATAGATCACCGCATCGTACTTGATATAAAACGGGGTCACCTCGTTGATGCTCGTCAGCAGGTACTCGCAGTTCGGACCGCAAAGCACGTAGCCAACAGGAAGGGTGAAACGGCTCTCCAACTCAGAGAGAAAACCTGCGGCGGAGGAAGTGCGGCTCTGGGAGTCACGAGACATGGCATGCTGTATCGCCTTCCTCGTGCGGTCGCTCACCGTCTTGGGGAGCGTCTTCTCCAAATAATCCGTCGTCACGTTGAAAGCAGAGGGGGGAGTCTTGCCGCTCAGCAGATAGAACATCGTGGCACCAAGCGCATAAACGTCTATCTTAGGCTCGAACGAGGACACATCACCATACTGCTCCATCGGGGAGTAACCTTCCGTACGACCGAAAGAGGTGTGCGTCGTCGTCAGGGAGCCCTTCTTGTCGAAGTGGAGAGACACACCGAAATCTATCAGGACTGGCTCCTCCTGCGTCGTCTCGAGGTTACGACGCATCACAATGTTCTCGGGTTTGATGTCCATGTGGAGGATACCGTGGCTATGGATGTACTCCACTGCCTGGCAGACGGGAGCCATCAGAGACAGAGCCTTCTCCTCGCCCATCGGACTGCCACTGTCATGAATCATATCCCGGAGGCTGCCGCCGTCAAGGTACTGCATCACAAAGTACGCCGTGTTGTTCACCTCAATCACCTCGTTCACGGGGACAATGTGCTGATAGCCTGCATTGCGGGGGGCGGAAGGATCCTTCACCTGACAGATGCTCTGCAGAAGAAGACCCTCCTTGATGAAGTCCTTCAGACTGTCCTCCACATCCTCGGCAGCCTCACGGGAGTACTCCACCCGCTTGCCGTCAGAGCCACGGTGACAGCGACCCTTCACAAAGTGCTCCTTGATGGCAAACTGCATCTTTGCACTGATGCGACCGTTGCGGACGATGCTCCACACCTTATAGGTGATGCCGAAGCCGCCCTGACCCAACACCTGCTCGATGTGGTACTGATAGTGCTCACCGTTGCTGTCGGGCATCACGTCGCCAGTGATAACGGTACCTATCGGAAGTGTAAACTCGTATTTGTTATCTGCCATAAATCTCCACTTATGATATAACAGTTTCCTATTTCTCCTCTAACTTCTTCAACATGGAAACAAGGTTTCCATTGACCTTCTGCTTGCTCAGTGCCTCTATACGCTTGGAGGCATCGACCAGATCAGGCAACACCTTCACTTCCTGCTCATAGCATTTCGCCAAATTCTTTGCAGAAGCAGGTGTCAGATGATTCTGTGCCTCAGCATCCAGATATAACAAGGCAGCCTTGGTAAGGTCTTTAGACACCCCATTCCCAATGAAATACTGATCGCCTAACTTACACTGTGCATAAGCGACACCTGCGTCGGCGGCCTTTCTCAACAGTTCAAGGGCTTTTGTCCCATCCTGTGCGACACCCGTTCCTGTCTCATACATTGAGGAAAGATAATAGGCGGCAACAGGACTATTCTCTGAAGCCTTTTGCAAAAGTTTCACAGCCTTTTTCTCGTTGCACTTGACATTTTCCTTATTGGCATAGCAGATACCAAGCATCGTTGTGCCATCTACTATCTTCGCTTTCTCTACCTTGGAGAAATCAGCAGCAGCAGCGGTATAATCCTTCTCCACATAGTATTTGCGAAGTCCTGACAAATAAGTGGAATATGTTCCATTGTTATCTGCGGCAAGCAACTCATTCAATTCTTTCTTATGGGCAATATAAGAGTCAGCAAGCCACTGGGTACCAAAATAGTAACTCTGGGAAACACCCTCACCTTTCAGATAGCATTGTGATAACAACCACTTCGCATTGATATTATTCTGAAAGGCTGCCTTCTGCAGATAAGGTACAGCCGTCTTCGCATCTTTCTCTATACCGTCACCTTCCAGATAGATACGGCCTAACTGATAGTTCGCCATCGTAAAGTCTTTGTTTGCCGCAATCTTCAACAGTTTCAGTCCTTCCTCACGATTCTGCTTAACACCTTGTCCGTTATAGGTCATAAATCCATAATTATAGGTAGCGCCTATATGTTTTTGCTTAGCAGCCTCCTTAAACCACTTTGCGGCTTTCTCATATTGTTTGGTATTATAATAATAGAGTGCCGTAGAGTACTGGCTGTCGAGATGCCCTTTCTCTGCGGCTTTCTCCAAATAGGCAGCGGCCTTTGTCTGGTCTTTCTTCACACCAATGCCCTTTTGATAGCATTCATGCAACAACAGGCAACTGAACACACTACCCGTTTTCTCCACATTCTTCTCATGTTGAGGAATCAGTTTGTCGTTCCCCTTCTTGACGGACTGCTCATACAGATTGACTGCCAGCACTGAGTCTTTCTTAGTACCATGTCCCAACTGGGAGCACAAAGCCATATTACCAATAGCCAGGGCATGATCCTGTTTGGCGGCAAGAGCCCACCACTTATAAGCCTCCTTATAATTTTGCTTGATAGTATCCTTACCCGCATAATACCAAGAACCTACGATATTCTGTGCACTTGCATTTCCTTGCTTTGCCTGCTCCAGTATCATGGCTGTACTATCCACCTTCTGAGCGACGGCTATCGCCTTATTCTTTGTAGTTTTCTTCCCTCCCTGTAAAGCGAAAGCCCCTACGGTAATGAAAGTCATTACCAACAACATTTCTATTTTTCTCATTGTATGTCCTTTTATGTGATTAATCATTTGAAAAATTTCTTCAGCCACCCACCTATACCTGAACGGTTCTCAATTTGTACCGACTCGACTTCAGTCGTTCCTTGCTTGTCAACACGTATACGTCGGGTCTTTGAGGCATCGTCGCTGTCATCCTCAGAAGGATATTCTTCAGACTTTCCCTCAACTTGATCTATTGCTATCAGCCATGCCGTATTATTGTCCGTACTGTCCTGACTCATGTCCGCAATCTTCTTCATCTTTTCAGCATCTGTCATTGACGTATCAGAGAGAATATCCACCAGTTCCTCATCCGTCACACAATGTAGTACACCGTCTGTACACAGGAAGAAATAGTCACCAGTCTGAACGTCCTCTGTCTGTAAGACTGTTGCCGTACAGCGATTCTCATCAGACTCGACAGACTCCATATAACGGGTAATGACATTACTCTGAGGGTGACCAACAGCCTCCTCTGGAGTGATCATGCCGTTATGTACCATCGAATTGACTAATGAATGGTCCTCTGAGCGATAGACAATACCCTCAGACGGACGCACCTGATAGATACGGCTGTCGCCGATATGCGCCATCATACATCCACCTGGATGGAAACAAACAAATGTCAAGGTTGTAGCCATACCCTCATTACTCTTGTTTGTCTTCTTGTCTAGGGCATCATAAGCATTGTCGAGTGCATGACTGAAATCATCCAAAGTGAACTCATGGCTGAAATCAAAATCTCGAAGACTGGAAGCAAACGACTTGCAGACTGTGCTACTTGCCACTTCTCCCTTCTCACTGCCTCCCACGCCATCGCATACTAAGAAGAAGCGATGACCTCCTTCCACATGGCCAATGTCAGGATAGCGGGAGTCTTCTTGATTCTCCCTTTGACCAAACTGGTTAAAGGAGTATGATGTTTTGAGTATGATATTCATTATTTCGACTCTTTAAATGTAAGCGTTGTATTACCTAAAACGATGGTATCACCGTAATTCAAGAAGAAACTACTGCCTACCTGTTGCACTTGTCGATTGACAAGAACAGGATTCGTGGCATTCTCAACCGTCAACTTAAAGGAGTTACCACGGTTTCCTGGAAGAACCTCTATCTTCACAGAGCGACGACTGGCACATGCGTCTTTGATAGACACATCTGAAGGTTCCTCTTCATCTGCTCTTCCAATATAGTTGACACCTTCTTTCAGCACATATGTCTTGCGGCTGAAGATATTGCCCCACACCAGTTTGCCATTGACCAATTTGCCACGGTGTATACGCACTTTCTCGGTAACCATGTGCTCTGTCTCTGTAAACTTTTGGGATGTTGCGGACTGAGGTTTCGGCTCCTCGGGCTTATCCTTGACGGGCTTCGGCTCCACTAATTTCTTCTCCACTGGCTTAGCGGGTTGGGGGGGCTGTATAACTTTCAGTTCTTCCTCCGTGACACCACGGACGATGACAGCAGTTGCACACTCACGGCACTTGAAACGGGTGGCTCCACCTTGCTTGGTCTGTAGAATGATGGCGCAATGGCACTTCGGGCAGTTGACCTGATAGATTTTACCTATCAAGGCGGGTTCTTTAACACCATAGATGTCTGGCTTCAGCAGACGGGGGCTGCCTAACTCTGGGAAAGGGGCGTCCTCTTTCTTCAGAGGCTTTGCCACGAGTTTGAAATTCTTAAAGTCTTCCATCGTATTCCTTCCTATGCTGTTAAATCATCATCATCCACGCTGTCATCAACATCGTCAGTGTTTTCAGCCAAGTCGCTCTCAGTGTCGTCATCGTCTGAATCTGTCTCAGCGATATCTTCTGAATCATTATCCGACTCATTTACGGCTATATCTGCATCGTCCTCGTCACCACCTTCTTCATAGACATGGTCGGCAACTTCGTCGTCAGAGTCATTATCGTCCAGTAACTGGGCAAGTAGTTCATCATCTGTCATCTCGTCATCCCCGTCACTGCCCTCGTTGTCAGCAAGGTCGTGCTCCTCAGAAACCTCACCCGTTGTGTTGACGATATCCTCCGTTGGATCGTCACCCATCGGCTCGTCGTCAGCCATGGCAAGATAGCCGCCCGAGGGGTCTGCCATCTCTTCGAGGTCACTGGCAGTAAGGTCACCCTCAGCAAGCCCTACATAGTTGCCTTCCATGTCAAATACATCACTGAAAACACCATCTCCATCAGTATCAGCCAACATATACTCTCCACCATCTGGAGTATGGACAATTGCGACTACATATTCTTGACCATCAGGTCCCATTGCCGTTGTCAGTCCTTCCACATTCAGCATGTCTGCAGACTCATTATCGTTATTATCAATTTCATTAGCCTGCGCTATTTGCTGGGCTATCTCATCGGGATTAACATCCTCAACAGGTTGCTGACTGCTATTGGAATCAACATAATCATCAACAATTGGCTGAAGTTCCTCACTTTGATGTCCCTCCTCCTGTTGTTCCTGCTCTGTCTGTTGTTCCGTATGCTGGGTTGTTTCCTGCTGTGTGGAGGCATTCTCTATTTGCTCTATTTGCTGTTCTTCTTGCTGTTCATCATTATGAAGGGCACCTGAAGCATAACCAACAGCAGCGGCTCCCATAATTCCGCCAGCGGTTAAGATGGTCTGTGTATTATTCTTACCACCTTTCGGCTTGTTACCATTTACACCATTATTAGCTGATACTTTAAATTTTTTTGTTTCCATAATGTTACTGTATTAATTGGTTTGCACTGCAAAGATAACACTTCAGGCTACAGTTTTCCAAACTTTTCTTTACATTCATGACGACACCCCATGGTTTTTGGACGAAACAATGGGATTTGACTCACGAAATGTAGTTTACCATTTCGCAAGTACTATCTTATGTGCAGAACCGGGACCTATCAATTGCGGATGCTGTTGTTTAGTACGTGCCGTCACGTCATTATAGATATAACGGAACAATTCTATCAAAGTCACTTTTTTGTCCTTATTCTCGTCAGACATTCCACGAAGTCCCTTCAGAAGGGCTTTAGTAAAATATCCATGACCCACCCAGTTGTTTTCAAATGAGTATTCTTCCGCCCTACAGCCCATAACAAAAGTAATATTCTTGGCTTCTGATGCCCAGTCGGAATTACCCATTGACACTTCTGAGACACTGCCAGAGTTACAGGCATCGATAAAACAAAACACCTGTTTTGTACGTGCCTTGGAAAGGATCGATACCAATTCCTGATAAGAAAACACAGATAACTCATAAGAAACAAAGCCACCCTTGGTACCATGTCCAGAGAAAAAGAACATAATCTTATCATTGGATTTTGCCAATTTAACGATGGCATTCAATTTCTCCACAATATTGTCGTGATTGGCGTATTTACTGGTTACAATACTGACTATAGCACCTTGGTTGTCGAAGATTTTCTTGATATCTTTCACATCCTTGGTCGTATTGCTTAGATTCGCGTCGGAATTAGAATATGATGATACACCTGCCAATAATACATACGTCTTCTGGGCTGAAACACTAATAGTGACAAAAACCATCAGTAAGAAAAAACAGCATATTTTTTTCATTATAAAATCACTTTTTACATTTAGCACACTTCATGTCACGAACTTCATCTGTCTTTAAGCGATGGGAGCAAAGCGGATTGGGACACTGGTGGAACTTCTCACGCAGGTCGTTAACCTTCTTCTTGGCACCGCCCGCATCATAAAAAGCAGCAAAAAAGGTAGAGACTATGGTTCCTGCACGCAACAGCCACACACCCGTCTCACCAACCAGTGAGAACAGGACAATGGCGATGTTGACGAAGAAGATTATCTTCTTAATCATCTGTGCCTTGCGCTCTATGGACAGAATCTTATCGTCGAACTCATCTTCCTTGTCGTTCAGGTACTCATATTCTTCCTTGAAATTACCATAGTCAAGAACCTGTCGTGCATAGAAACAGCAACCCTTTGAGTTGTCTGGTCCCAGACAGATGAAGGTCATTGGTGTAATCTTCACCTTGCTGACACGCAACAACTCTCCATCACTCTCTCGACGGGTATAAGTGCCATTGGAAGAATCTAAATCTTCTAACGTCCACTGGCCAAAGTCATCAATTGTTATTTGAGCATGCTGATGACTGACTCCCTCATTCTTGATCTGGAATGGCTGATTCCCGCCTTTTCCTAACAATATTGTATTCATGTTCTTTGATTTTAATACTCTTCGTTACTGCAACTTTATATGCCTTTAGTGTTTGTTTAGGTATCGTTATTCTGATTTCATTCTTATCCCCATCTGAGAGAATAATCACCTGTTTCAACAAGTCTATCTTCTGTAAGAAACGATGGTTGACTATAAAACTTCTCCCAAGACGGATAAACCGTGTCTGTTTGTCGTTATATTGCTTCAGTATAGTTTCCATCTTGGAGATACCAAAGGTCAGCATCATTTCACGTTTTGTGACATATACCACACGGGTATAGTTGCCACTTGCCTGTACTGCTGCTATTAAATCAGAGTCTAAGCACACCAACTCGTCCCGCGAATCGAAATACAGTTTTGCCATATTTCAAGCCTCGCTTATCAACACCCCTGATTCAGCAAAATATTCAATAATTTTAGTTTTTCTTGATACGAAAAAAGGCGTAGGTGTCTGTTCTTTTGCCCATCCTGGGGTCGTAGGCTCTCGCATTGCCTTCTCTACACAGGATAGACAACGCAGTTAGCCCACGCCAGTACGAACTATATATAAATAAGGTATATAGAAACGCACTACGTGACGCTTCGTTGTCATCTGTCTGCTGTAGAGATAGGAACTTGCGAGATTCACGACCCACAACGACAGACGTTCGAAAACGTCTTTCTCATATATAAGACCGCCCGCTTTACCCACTCAGGGCTAACAAGCGATGTTGCAAAGATACAAATTAGTTTAAAAACACCAAAGGATTTGGATAAAAAAATAAAAAAATGTGATTATTGTGGTATTCTATAACGCATCAGGTCACCGCATCTGCTGCAGACTTCATCAATGATTTCCCTGCATCTCTGTTCTTTCATTTTAATCTTGGTGCCTACAGCAATGAAATCTTTCATGGAAGGGTGACCAGTGCCATTGACCGATGTGGCATGCTCTCCGTTGTAGCCCCCGTTTTCTCTTGAAACGGCGATGTACAGGGCGTTTCAGTACGGGAGTAGTTATCGCAACTACTCCCGTACTACTCCCTTTTTTGCTGCAAATCGGGACTTTTTGCGTCAATATGCACTTTTTTGAAGTCATTTTGAGTAAAAAAGAGAGGTGAGGGGCTGGGGGATTCGAGAAAAAGTTGTACCTTTGTAGTCGATATATCATATTATCAACAGAATAATAAACCAGCTATTTTATAACTATTAATGAGTACAAAGGATCTAACCATCAAAGCCGATTATCGGAATGTACCTAAAGGGTATCAACTATGTTTTTTGGAAACATGTCCTATGAAGGACGAGTGTTTGAGGTATCTTGCCGGCAAGGAAGTACCAGAGGAACGGGACTGGGGACCTGCTGTCTATCCGAACATGAAGGTGACAGAGAAGGGTTGCCGACTGTTTGCCACTGGTCAGCCCGTCAAGATGGCATGGGGCTTCGGCAAGCTGTTCGAGGAGGTGAAGAGCAAGCACGAAAGGGGATTGCGTACCGCTATGCGACAATATCTCAACGGCACCAGCAATTACTACCGTTACAACAATGGAGAGCGGATGCTGAACGAGAAGCAGCAGAAGTGGATCATCCAACTCTTCCAACGCACTGGCTATACGGAGAATCTGGTCTTCGAACATTATGCCTATGTCTATGATTTCTCCACTTTTTAAGGAGGAAAGAAGGGTTTTCATAATATTTATACTCCATTAACATGATTCCCAAGAGTCTTTCGGATATCTGGGAATCCCATTCCGGACGCTTCGTAGAGGTACTTCTAATACCTCGTACGGGGTGTCCGGATTATTGGAATATTAAATCCCTGATAGTCGCAAGGGCTATACCTCCTAAAAGGTATTGCAAAAGGGATTATTTTTTTGTATCTTTGCCATTGCTTTTGAGGATGCATTATTAACTAAATTTATTGATAAACTATGAGTGAAAATTTGAATTCACACAGCGAGACCCTTGCGGTTTCGCAGGAGACAGCTCTGAATACGGAGTTGTTCCTCCAAGACCATTATCTGTTCCGTCGCAACATGCTGAATGGAAAGGTAGAGTTCGCAACCCTTCCTGCTGAGGTACCTGTCTATCGGACACTGACGCAGGAGGCACTGAACAGCATCATCATCCGTGCTAAAAGGGAGGGTGTCTGTGAGAAAGGGAGTCCGAAGACGGAGATCATGGAACTGATTCATTCTGAGGAGGTTCCAAAGTTCAATCCGATTCAGGACTTCTTGGAGCACCTCCCCCAATGGGACGGACAAAACCATGTGGCAGAACTCTTCGGCAGACTACCTGGTATCTCGACAGAGCAGCATGGATTCCTTGCCGTATGGCTCCGCTCGACGGTCGCCCACTGGTTGCAGATGGACACCGTCCATGGTAACGAGTGCGTACCGACTTTAATAGGTGCGCAGGGATGCGGTAAGACGACCTTCGTCACCCGACTGCTCCCACCCCATCTGCGAGAGTACTTCCTCGACCACCTGAACCTCTCGAACAAGTTCGACAAGGAGATGGCACTGACCAACAACCTGCTGGTGAACCTCGACGAGTTGGAGGCGATCCGTCCCAGTCAGCATGCCCATCTGAAACAGACCCTGTCGAAGTCGAAGGTCAATGGTCGTCCTATCTTCGGCTGCTCGCAGGAAGACCGTCCGAGGTTTGCCTCCTTCGTTGCCACCACCAACAACCCCCATCCGCTGACGGATGCCACTGGCTCACGCCGCTACATCTGTCTGACGATACCCAAAGGACAACTCATCCATAACGAGGGAGAGATTGACTATGAGCAGTTGTATGCACAGGTACTTTACGAGATCAGGGAGTTGAAGTCACCCTATTGGTTTAACAATACGGAAGTGACTCGTATTCAAGAACTTAACCTCAACTATATGGAACAGAAAGACATTGCCGAGATGATCAGGGTATGTTTCAGAAGACCCAAGGAGGGAGAACGCATCAAGTCCATCAACAGCACAGAGATGCTGAAAATCATCCAACAAGAATACCCCTCCATCAAGATTGACAGAAGTAGCAAGATTCAACTCGGATTCGCCATGAGGGATTTAGGTTATGAGCGAGTGGAGCATAGTCATGTAGCCTATTACAAAGCAATACCGCGGAAGAGTGCATAAGAAGGAACCAGTACGGGAGTAGTTGCGACAACTACTCCCGTCTTAAAATGCCCTGTACATCGCCGTTTCAAGAGAAAACGGGAGAAGGGGAGGTGTTTTTTTTTTATTGTTTATTCGCTTTTTTACGCTG
Organism: uncultured Prevotella sp.; assembly: GCA_905235835.1. Lineage (GTDB taxonomy): Bacteria > Bacteroidota > Bacteroidia > Bacteroidales > Bacteroidaceae > Prevotella. Next base: position 35,866 of record CAJONQ010000021.1, on the reverse strand, counting down.
ATCGTGGTCAAGGATGATCTTGCGCATACGCATTGACTTAGGAGTCACCTCTACCAACTCATCCTCCTTGATATACTCCAGACACTCCTCCAGCGACATGACGGTCTTGGGAATGATGCGAGCCTTGTCGTCAGTACCAGAGGCACGGACGTTCGTCAACTGCTTAGCCTTGGCGACATTCACCACGAGGTCGTTGTCATGCACGTGCTCGCCGACTACCTGACCCAAATAAACCTCCTCACCCGGGTCGATGAAGAACTTTCCTCTATCTTGCAGTTTATCAATCGAATAAGCGAAAGCGGTACCTGTCTCCAACGCAATCATAGAACCATTGACACGACGCTCGATATCACCCTTGTAAGGCTGGTACTCCTTGAAGCGGTGCGCCATGATCGCCTCACCCTGTGAAGCCGTCAGCACATTGGTACGCAGTCCGATGATACCACGAGAGGGGATATCGAACTCGATATTCGTACGCTCCCCCTGACTCTCCATCGACGTCATCTCACCCTTACGACGAGTCACCATATCAATCATCTTGGAGGCGAACTCCTCTGGTACGTTGATGGTGAGCTCCTCGATAGGCTCACATTTCTGTCCGTCTATCTCCTTATAGATTACCTGTGGCTGTCCCACCTGTAACTCATAACCCTCACGACGCATCGTCTCGATGAGGACGGAGAGGTGCAGCACACCACGACCACTGACTACCCAACGGTCGGTAGCATCCTCGAAAGGCTCCACACGCAGGGCGAGGTTCTTCTCCAACTCCTTCTCCAGACGGTCACTGATATGACGGCTGGTGACGAACTTACCCTCCTTACCAAAGAAAGGCGAGTCGTTGATGGTGAAGAGCATCGACATCGTAGGCTCGTCGATAGCGATAGGAGACAGCGGCTCCGGGTTCTCGACATCACAGATGGTATCACCAATCTCGAACTTCTCCAAGCCGATGACGGCACAGATATCACCACAGTCCACCTGATCGGTACGACTATGCCCCATACCGTCGAAAGTATGCAGTTCCTTGATTTTCGTCTTCTCCATGGTACCGTCACGATGGGCGATGGTCACCTGCTGACCGTCTTTCAGACTGCCACGATGTACACGACCCACAGCGATACGACCCGTATAGCTCGAATAGTCGAGTGAAGTGATCAGCATCTGGGGCGTACCCTCTATCTGCTTAGGAGCAGGAATCACCTCCACGATCTTATCCAACAGGTAGGTGATATCGTTGGTGGGTTTGTTGTAATCCTCACCCATCCAACCATTCTTCGCAGAGCCATAGACCACGGGGAAGTCCAACTGGTCCTCAGTCGCATCGAGGGAGAACATCAGATCGAAGACCATCTCATAGACCTCCTCCGGGCGACAGTTCGGTTTGTCGACCTTATTGACCACCACGATGGGTTTCAGTCCTATTTGCAACGCCTTCTGCAACACGAAACGCGTCTGTGGCATCGGACCCTCGAAGGCATCCACCAGCAGCAGACAGCCGTCCGCCATGTTGAGCACACGCTCCACCTCACCACCAAAGTCAGAGTGTCCCGGGGTGTCGATGATATTGATTTTTGTTCCTTTCCAGTTAATACTTACATTCTTCGACAGAATCGTGATGCCTCGCTCTCGCTCAAGGTCGTTAGCATCCAACACCTGGCTACTCAGGTTCTGTCCCTCACGGAACAGATTGCCTGCCAGCATCATCTTGTCCACGAGCGTCGTCTTGCCGTGGTCTACATGTGCGATAATCGCAATATTACGGATATCCTGCATATACCTTTTTCTTTAAATCGGGTGCAAAGGTACACAATTTCCACGAAAAATGTTTGTTATATCGGAAAAAAGTAGTAATTTTGCACCCGCATTTGACGATGTACCCCACTTCAGATGAGGGTGGCAGGCATCCGAAAGATGTTTAATATTAACAATTAAATCATCAAAATTATGTATTTAGATTCAGCAAAAAAGAAAGAGATCTTTGAGAAGCATGGTAAGTCAGTAACAGACACTGGTTCTGCTGAGAGCCAGATCGCTTTGTTCACTTATCGTATCAGTCACCTGACAGAGCACCTGAAGAAGAACCACAAGGACTTCGGTACCGCTCGCTCACTGACAAAGTTGGTAGGTCAGCGTCGTAAGCTCCTGAAGTATCTCTACAACAAGGACATCAACCGCTACCGTTCTATTATTAAGGAACTCGGTCTGCGTAAATAAACGATGTAAGGACAAAAAGAAATCCCGTTCCAATTGGAGCGGGATTCTTTTTTGTTTATTTCTGTAACGTGATATTCACGTTTTTCTTCTTGATATTCTCGCAGTTGGTGAAGACCGCGTCTTTCTTGGCAAGGATATTCACATCCTTCAACGTGATACCGTTGATCGGCATCTCAGGAAGTCCGTTGAACTCCATGGCACGTCCTGCACCATTACAGATCACATCCTCGATATTGATATTGCGGAAGATAGGTGTCTCCTCGGTCACAGGCATCTTTGTGGTGTTGTCGGGGTTGTCACCATCAGCAAGCATCTCGGCAACAGACTTTCCACCATAATACATATTAAAGGTGATGGCATCCGTCTTGATATCCGTCATCGAGATACCCTTGATGAAGATATTCTCCACGATACCGCCACGACCACGGGTAGACTTAAAGCGCAAGCCGACATCAGTACCCAGGAACTGGCAGTTCTCCACGAGGATGTTCTTCACACCACCACTCATCTCTGAGCCTACCACAAAACCACCATGTCCTGCGAATACGGTACAGCCATCAACCACCACGTTCTCGCAAGGAATGCCACGACGACGACCGTCAGCATCCTTACCGCTCTTGATACAGATACCGTCATCACCGGCATCGAAACGAGAGTTGACAATCAGCACGTTCTTACAAGACTCCAAATCCAAAGCGTCACCATTCTGCGCATAACTGGGGTTTCGTACCAGTACCTGGTCGATGATGACATTCTCACTCATCAGCGGATGGAGGTTCCAAGCAGGAGAGTTCTGGAAGATGACCCCTTTCAGCATCACGTTCTTACACTGTACGAGAGATATCATCACTGGGCGCAGGAAACGCTTGATGGCATTCCACTCCTCTTCGGTCTGTGCATTAGGCACATTCATGTTGGCACCTTTCTCACCACGGGCATATCCAGCAGAGGGTACCCAATAGCCGGGTTTCATCTCCTGACTGCCAGGGATAGCAAGTAATTCCTTCCAATGCGCTGCTGTCACCTTTCCTTTCTTGACAGGACGCCAGTACTGACCATTACCGTCTATCACGCCCTTACCTGTAATGGCTATATTCGTAGCCCCTTTGGCATAGATAGGAGACTGCAAACGACGGGTGTCCAGTCCCTCGAAAGATGTCTCGATGATAGGATACAGGCTCTCGTCAGCGGCAAAGAGAATGACGGCACCAGCCTTGAGATGCAGCTCGATATTACTCTTCAGAACGATAGGACCTGTGTGCCATACACCCTGTGGCACCACCAGTTTACCACCACCTTTCTTACTCAAAGCGTCAATCGCCTTGGCAAAAGCCTCGGTATTAAGAGTCACACCATCCCCCACAGCACCAAAGTCGGTCAGTTTCACCGAGTTGTCGGGAATGACTGGAGCACTAACTTCCGGCATGTTGAAAGGCAACTTCTCCGTAAATTTCTTGTAGGGGTTGTCTGCTTGTGCGCAAAGGCTCACAGCCATTGCGGCAACGATGGTCAGAAATAGTTTCTTCATAATAGTATTGTTTTATAGATTAGTATTTATTGTATCTCTCTCAAAGGCTTCATCACGAAGTCACGCTCATACATCAGCGGATGCGGTATCTTCAGATCGGGCTCGTCCACCGTCAGGTCGTCATAGAGCAAAATATCGATGTCAATGGGACGATCATGAAAAGTGGAGAGTGGAGAGTGGAGAGTGGAGAGTGGGCTTCGCTTGGTGGCATGCGCCTTCGTTTTCCCCAGTTCCCGCTCAATCTTCTGTGTCACCTTGAGTACCTGTCGTGGGGTAGATACCGTCTCACAGAGGATGACCCCATTCAGGAAAGGATGGTCGGACTCAAACCCCCAAGGGGCGGTCTCTATCAGCGATGACTGTCGGACGACATCCCCTACCCGCTCATGGATAAGGGCTATTGCCCTCCTGATGATTTTCTCCCTGTCACCGAGATTAGAGCCCAGTCCCAGATACACCTGATGCTTAGTCATCGAGTATCAGCATCGCATCACCATAGCACCCGAACATAAAGCCGTTCTTCACAGCCTGCTCATAAGCCTCATATACCAACTCATAACCGCCAAATGCAGCTGTCGCCATCATCATGGTAGACTCAGGATGGTAGAAATTGGTTATCAGTGAGTCGGCAAGTCCAAACTCATAAGGCGGGAAGATGAATTTATTCGTCCATCCATCATATTCCTTCAACATACCGTCGGTACCCACCGCAGACTCTGTGGCACGCAGGGTGCTGACACCTACGGCACAGATATGATGCTCGCCATTTTTAGCCTCGTTCACGATCTGACAAGCCTCCGCATTGACAATCATCTGTTCCGAGCTCATCTTATGCTTGGTAAGGTCCTCGACCTCTATCGGGTCAAAGCACCCCAAGCCACAATGTACAGTAATATAAGAGAAATTGACCCCGTAAATCTCCAGACGCTTCATCAGCTCACGACTGAAATGCAGTCCAGAGGCAGGAGCCGTCACAGCACCCTCGTTCTTGGCGTAGATGGTCTGGAAGTTCTCCATATCATCAGCTGTCACCTCACGATTATCCATAATATAACGAGGTACGGGAGCAGAGCCCAGGGCAAACAGCTCACGCTTAAACTCATCGTGCGGACAGTCATAGAGGAAACGCAGTGTTCGCCCACGACTCGTTGTATTGTCTATCACCTCAGCCACCATAGGACCATCCTCGTCGAAGAACAGTTTATTGCCAATACGGATCTTACGAGCCGGCTCCACCAGCACATCCCAAAGGCGTAACTCCTCATTGAGCTCACGCAACAGGAACACCTCAATCTTGGCATCCGTCTTCTCCTTGGTACCATAAAGACGTGCTGGGAACACCTTCGTATCATTGAGCACCATAGTATCACCCTCACCAAAATAGTTGATGAGGTCACGGAACAGTAATGGCTGATCGGTATCCTTGCCATCATCATCCTTCTTGAACATGTCGATGGTCTGGCTCTTACGATGTACCACCATCAGCCGGCACTCGTCACGGCGATATACCTTCTCAACGGTGCCGTCCTCATTCTCAAACGTCTTGTGAGGTGGCTCTAATGCCACTTGTGCCTCTGGCAACTTGAATTTGAATTGTGATAGTTTCATATATTTAATTTTTCGATATTTCGATTTCCTGCTGATCGAGCCATGCATTGAAAGCATCCAGCTCCACACAGTCCTGCAGACGGACATTCCCCACCCTTGTGCGGCATAATGCCGTTAAGTAGGCACCGCTACCTAATGCCTCGCCAATGTCACGAGCCAAAGAACGGATATAAGTACCTTTCCCACAAACCACACGGATGGATGCCTGTTTCTTCTCCGCATCATAGTCTGTCAGTTCCAGTTCATCAATACGGATAGGTTTCGCTTTCAACTCCACCTCATCACCACTACGTTTCAATTTATAGGCACGCTTTCCACCAATCTTCACTGCGGAATACTGCGGTGGCACCTGCTCTATCTCCCCCACGAACTGGGGCAGTGTCTGTTCTATCAGTTCCTTGGTGATATGCTCTACGGGATAGGTCTCATCCACCTCATGCTCCATATCATAGCTGGGGGTGGTAGCACCCAATTGAAGGGTAGCGGTATACTCCTTCGTATCATATTGCAGGCGTTCGATCTCCTTCGTCTTCTTCCCCGTACAGAGTATCAACACCCCTGTAGCAAGCGGGTCTAACGTTCCGGCATGTCCTATCTTCACACGCTTCACCCCGATTTTCTTGGATATCCGTAAACGGACGAAAGCCAAGGCACCAAATGATGACATCCGGTAGGGCTTGTTGATGTAGATAATCTCTCCCTGCGTGAAATTCATTAGTCAACCATTGCTAGTGAATGACCTGTCAACAGCAACACTATAATAATGCCGCCAACGATGATTCGATAAATTCCAAAAGCCTTGAAACCATATTTTGTCAGGAATGCCACAAACCATTTCATGGCAAGGAAGGCAACTACGAATGCGACAACACATCCCAACAACAACATCGTGATGTTATGGGGAGTAGCCCATGCAGCATCCTCTTTCAACAAGTCAAGCAAGTCGAGTAAGGTGGCACCTGCCATCGTCGGCACGGCAAGGAAGAAAGAGAACTCAGCGGCACGCTTACGGGTCAATCCTTGTGTCATACCTCCTACGATGGTAGCCATAGACCGTGACACACCAGGAATTACAGATATACACTGATAAAGACCTATGTTAAAGGCACGTTTCTCATTCACCTTCGTCTCGTCAGATCCCTTATTGAACAATTTGTCACAGAACAACATGAATATTCCACCCACTACCAACATGATAGCGACCACCAAGACACTGTCAAGCAACCAGTCAAGCAGTCCTGACTTTTTTGCCAACAGACCTATAATGACAGCAGGAAGAACACCAACTATCAACAACCAATAGAAATAATACTTATGCTTCAGTCGCTGCAACAATGTACTGCCTTGAGGGGCTGGTGTGTTGTCAAACTGAAAGAAACGCTTCCAATAAAGACAAACTACAGATAAGATAGCACCAAACTGGATGATGAACGTGAAGGCATGAACGAAAGGATCGCCCTGAGGAATACCCAGTAGATTCTGAGTAATAATCATATGTCCTGTTGACGAAACAGGCAAAAATTCCGTCAAGCCTTCAACAATGGCAATGATAACCGTCTCTAACCAAGTCATTTCTCCACCTCCTTATCTTTGGGCTTACGCATCACAGCATAGATCATCGACACGAAACCGATGAGGCATACGACTGGTGCCACCTTGATACGACGGGCACTGAAAATATCAGGATTATAGGTACTCTCCGTGGAGCCGGTCCCACTCATCAGAATGAACCCAATCACAACAATCACCATTCCTGCTACCAACAGGATATAATTAATACGGTCAAATGCTAAATTTCTTCTGTCCATTTTTCGATATTACGATATTACGATAGTTAAATCTTATAAAGTTCTCCTGCGGTCATCTTCAGGAACTTATTAACGGCAAGCCAAGCACACAAAGAGGTTATCAGCAAACCAAACAAGAATACCGCTCCTGCAGTGATAGCTAACTCCTCCCATTGTACAACGGCAAGAATACCTGGTTGTGTGAGATATAACCCATAGAAACAGGCACCCAATACGATATTCGCCAAGATAGCGGCAACAAAGCCCACCATCACGGCATTGCGGATAAACGGACGACGAATGAAACTCCATGAGGCACCCACCAGTTTCATCGTATGGATGATGAAACGACGGGCATAGACACTCAGACGTACCGTGTTACTTATTAGAGAGAACGACACGAAGGTCAGCAAGACGGCAAGTACCAATAGGATAATGCTGATACGACTCAAGTTGAAATTTACCTGATCCACCAAGTCCTCCATATAGGCGATATCACTGACACGGGCATCTTTCCTAATCTCCTTGACAATCCACTTTAGTGAGTCACGATTCGCAAAGTCTGACTTCAGTTGAATCTCCAATGTGGCAGAGAAAGGATTAAAACCTAAGAACTCTGAGGGGTCGCTGCCCAACTCCTTAATCTGCTCTTTCTGTGCCTGCTCCTTACTGATATAATCAATATTGCGAGAATAGGGACGATGGTATAAGTCGCGACATAACCGGTGTGCCTGATTGACAGTCACATAATCCTTCAACATCACTGTGACGGTCAAGTTCTCCTTCATGTGGTTCGATAAATTGCGAGCCAACAGGACAGAGAACACCACCATTCCTAATAGAATCAATACCATGGTAGTACTGATACAAAGTGTAACAACCTGCATGCCACGACGGCTGCGGGTTCTTTTTCTTTTGTTTGCCATTTCCTTTTTAGACGTAATACACCTAATTTGCTGCAAATTTACAACAAATCAATCTAAATGCAAAACAATTTACGTTTTATTTGCTAAATTTGCAGCTGGAAAGAAAATGTATCACTTATGAGTACGATTATTTATCCATCCCCGATATTCGGTCCAGTACATAGTCGTAGACTGGGCATCTCATTAGGTATCAACCTCCTGCCTGCAGACGGTAAGGTTTGTTCGTTCGACTGCATCTATTGTGAGTGCGGCTTCAATGAGGACCATCGTCCCTCCCTCCCCTTGCCTACCCGCAAGGAAGTAGCACTGGCTTTGGAGAAAAAACTCCTGGAGATGACCGCCGAGGAACAGTTACCTGATGTACTGACATTTGCAGGTAATGGTGAGCCGACCTGTCATCCTCATTTCGCAGAGATTATCGATGACACCATTGCCTTACGCAATCAATACTGTCCGAAGGCGAAGGTGTGCGTATTGAGCAACTCCACCATGATTCACAGACAACAAGTACACGACGCACTGATGAAGGTGGACGACAACATCCTGAAACTGGACACCGTTGACCCTATATATATAAATAAGGTGGACCATCCTAATGGTACCTATGACGTTAACACCATCATTGAGCGGATGAAGGCATTCCACGGACATATCATCATCCAGACCATGTTCATGAGAGGAGTCTGCAATGGAGAGAATGTTGACAATACGGGTGAGGAGTATGTAGGACCGTGGCTGGAAGTGGTCAAACAAATCAAGCCTCAGCAAGTGATGGTCTATACCATCGACCGTGAGACACCTGCCCAAGGATTGGAAAAAGCAAGTCGCGAACAGTTAGACACCATTCGCGACCGTGTGATAGCAGCAGGGATTCCCTGCTCCGCCAGTTATTAGGACTTACATCTTCGTGATGATACCAATCTTAGAGGCACGGATAAACTCGATGATGTGACGGATGAAAGGACCGTCAGGCACTTGCTTCTCGATCTGGTTGACAGCATCGAACGTAGAGGTCTTGCCATGGAACAACAGTCGATAGGCGTTAGCGATATGCTTCAATATCTTCTCGTCGACACCATGCTGACGAGCCACCTGCATATTCACGCCGCCATACTCCCCCTTCCTGGTACAGATAATGAAAGGAGGAATATCCTTTGAGAATGTCGTGCCTGCCTGTATCATAGCCCCACGACCTACACGCGTCTTGGCATTCTCAATAACACTTGAAGAAAAGATGACACCCTCCTCTATCTCGCAATCACCCGCAATCTTCGTACCATAGCCGAAGACACAGCGGTTACCCACTTTTGTATCGTGTGAGATATGAGCACCCTCCATCAGCACATTTTCATCGCCTATAACGGTCTGTCCGCCAGTATGTGTGGCACGGTTGACGACCACGTTCTCACGGAATATATTATTATTGCCGACTATGCACTCCGTCTTCTCGCCACGGAATTCGAAATCCTGTGGCAGGGCACCAATCACCGTACCCTGGTGCACCTTGTTCCCACTACCCATACGCGTGCCGTTACAGATGCTGACAAAGGGGAATATAACACAATTGTCGCCAATCTCCACATCACCTTCTATATAGACAAAGGGGAATATTTTACAGTTATTACCGATTTTCGCCTTGGGGTCAATCTCGGCTCTTGGACTTATTTCACTTGCCATAACTTATTAACTTTGAACTTTGAACTAAACACTACTTCCCACCTCCGCCAAGTGCTGTGTACAATGACACGACAGCCTGCATCTTATTGAAATTGTCGGTTGCCAACTGCAATTGCGAACTGAGCAATTGGCTTTGTGCCGTCAGCACTTCCAGGTAAGTAGAACCACTGCTCGTATAGAGTGCCTTCGTGTCCTCTACATTATGCGTCAGCACTTCTATACGCTTTTCCTCCAGCTTACTATTGGCATCATACATATTGTAGTTGACAAGGGCATTAGACACCTCGTTGCCAGCCTTCAGGATGGTGTTCTGCCAAGTGTTGAAAGCCTGCTCATACTTCACCTTGCTCGTTTTCAGGTTAGAAACCAAACTACCACGGTTGAAGATGGGCTGCATCAGGCTACCTATAAGAGATGTTGCCCATTTACCAGGATTGCCTGCCGAATTACTGAAATTAACGTCTCCTCCGATGGTAATGGTAGGATAGAACTGCGAACGCGCCGTCTGTACATCGTGGAAGCACGCTGCCAACTGCATCTCCGCATTGTGTACATCCGGACGGTTCTGTAACAACTGCACACCCACTCCCGTTGAGAACTCTGTTGGCAGCGACTGCTCTGCGAATGTCGAGCGTGGGATGTGTTGTCCTGCCTGTCCTATGAGCAGTGACAGCGCATTCTCTGTTGACCGTATCTGACGACGGAAATCATTGGCCTGTGTCTGTGTGCGGAGATAGGCAGCCTCCGAACTCTGCACACTGGTGGAGCGTATGCGTTTGAACTTATACTGCAACTCCATCATCTCCAATGTCTCTTTCGCCATATTCTCCATATCCAGCGTAATACGCAACTGCTCATCAAGCATCAGCAGAGTATAGTAGGCATTGGCTATGTCGCTGATGAGTTTGGCACGGACAGCCATCTGATTGTCTTTCATTCCCAGTAACTTCATCCATGTAGAACGCTTCTTCGACAGGATATTACCAAAGAGGTCCAACGTCCAACTGGCATTCAAAGGAAAGGAGTACGACTTCTTCGTGCTGGTGGGGTCATAGGTAGTATTAATACTTCCCATAGGAGACGATCCTCCTAATGTCACTGAAGGCAGGAATGCCAGTTTTGCGGCAGTCAGCATCGACTCATACATCTGCACATTCAGGATGGCATTCTGCAAATTGGTATTTCGCTCCAGTCCCTGTTCTATGAGTGCCTGTAACTGGGGGTCGGTAAACACGGAGCGCCAGGGCAGGTTGCCAAAAGAGGCTGTATCCTGAACAACAAGTGTATCGACATCTGACAAAGGGTCACGAATCAAGCCTGCCGTATCCACGGAAGGACGTTCATACTTACTATATAAACCGCAACTGCTCATCAGCAGTGCCACGGCTGAAAATATCATTAGTTTCTTCATTCTTACTCCTCCACTTTATATTCTACTGGACGATGAGCATACTGGGCAATTTCCGAGGCAACATCCGGAGTCTCCTCATCACCCTCAAACTTCATTGGACGTAATCTCTCTTGCAATGACTGGAATACCACAAACAGCGTGGGCACTACGAACAACTGGCACAACGTACCAATCAACATACCGCCTACGGCAGCAGCACCAAGGGTCTGGTTTCCGTTCTTACCCACACCTGACGCAAACATCATGGGCAACAAACCAATCACCATAGCAAGCGATGTCATCAAGATAGGACGCAGACGAGCCGCAGCACCAAGCACGGCAGACCATGAGATAGCCATACCCGTCTCACGGCGCTCCAAGGCGAACTGCACAATCAAGATGGCATTCTTTGCCAACAGACCTATCAGCATAATGAGCGATATCTGCATATAGATGTCATTGTTGTGACCGAAGATGTCTGTGAAGAGGAAACAGCCAGCCAATCCGAACGGTACGGAGAGAATCACAGAGAACGGCAACAGGTAGGACTCATACTGTGCGGACAGGATGAGGTAGATGAACAGGATACACAGTACGAAGATAATCGCCGTCGAGTTTGTCGTTTTTGCCTCTTGGCGGGTCAAACCAGAGTAATCATAGGTATAACCCGTGGGCAGCATGTCGGCAGCCACCTCCTCAATGGCCTGGATAGCCTGTCCGGTGGAATAGCCGTCGGCAACAGTTGCCGTCACGTTGATAGCGGTGTAGAGGTTGAAGCGGTTGATGTTGTCAGGACCATAGACGCGTTCCAGGTGACAGAACTCCTTGACAGGCGACATTCCCGCAGGAGTGCGTACATATACACTGTTCAGCGACTCATTCGTCATGCGAGTCTCAGGAGCACCCTGCACCATCACACGATAGAGTTTACCATATGCATTAAAGTTAGAGGCATAGAGTCCGCCGTAGTAACCCTGTAGCGTAGAAAGCACAACATTAGGTGCGATGCCCGCCTGCTTACACTTAGCCACGTTGACTTCGACCATGTACTGCGGATAATTCGGGTTATATGATGTCATTGCCATCTGAATCTCCGGCCGCTTGTTCAGCTCCTTCAGATAGTTCTGCACAATGTCGAAGAACTTCGACAGTTCGCCACCCGTGCGGTCCTGCATCACGAGAGACACACCTGCGTTGGCAGCGAAACCTGGAATCATAGGCGGTGCGAAGGCGAGAATCTGGGCATCCTTGATGTGTGCCGTCTTCAGATAGATCTGCGCCAGCACGCCACTGGCTTCATACGGGTTGATGAAGAAGCGGTAGATGCCGTCGCCCTGCCACAGTCCACTGAGTTTCCACCAGAAGCCTTTCGTTCTCTCTTCGAAGGGTCTCAGCTTGATGATGAACGTACCCTGGTCGGAGCCTGCTCCAGCAATAAAGTTATACCCCTGAATCTGCTCACGGTTCTGGATGGCGGGAATGGCTCCAAGGATGGAGTCAACCTGCGTGATGACATCCTTAGTACGGGACACAGAGGTGGCAGGTGGCATGGATACGGTACAGAAGATGGTACCCGTGTCCTCATCGGGCACCAGGCCGGTCTTAGTAATCGACATCGTACCCACCAGCACGACAATACCTATGACCACAGAAATGATGATGGCTACGGGTTTCCTCACCAGCTTCTCCACGATGTTCTTGTACTTGTTGGTCGTGGCGGTGAAGGCGGTGTTGAACGAGGCATGGAACCTGTCAATCATCGACATCTTCTCATGCCCATTCTCGTCGTGCGCCTTCAGGAAGATGGCACAGAGGGCCGGCGACAGCGTAAGGGCGTTCAGAGCGGAGATGAAAATAGACATCGCCATTGTCAGACCAAATTCACGGTAAAACGTACCCGTGGTACCACCGAGGAACGATACAGGGATAAACACCGAAGCCATCACGAGAGTCACGGAGATAATAGCACCCGATATCTCATTCATGGCATCAATAGACGCCGTAAGGGTCGATTTATATCCCTGGTCGAGTTTGGCATGCACCGCCTCCACCACGATGATGGCATCATCGACCACGATAGCGATGGCTAACAGCAAGGCTGAGAGTACCAGCAGGTTGATGGAGAAGCCGATGACCTCGAGGAAGAAGAACGTACCGATCAGCGATACCGGCACGGCAATCAGCGGGATGAGCGTAGAGCGCCAGTCCTGCAGGAATACGTACACCACGAGGAACACCAGGAAGAGCGTGAGAAAGAGCGTAAACACCACCTCCTCGATAGAGGCATACAGGAACTCCGTCACATCATAGTTCACCTTATATATCATGCCCGGGGGGAACATCTTCGCCTGCGCCTCCAGTTCCGCCTTTACGTCGGAGGCTATCTGGTTGGCGTTGGAGCCGGCAATCTGCTGCACCATACCCATCACTGAGGGCAGGTTGTTGTTCTTCATCGACACGTTATACTGCTGACCGCCCAACTCCACACGAGCCACATCTTTCAGTTGCAGTGTCTGTCCATCGGCATCGCTGCGGATAATCATGTTGCCAAACTCATCGGCAGTCTTCAGGCGACCCGTGTAGCGAATGGAATACTCGTAGGACACATCGCTCAGTTCACCGAACTTACCCGGCGCTGCCTCGATGTTCTGCTCAGCCAGCACACCGACGATATCGCTCGGCATCAGGTTGTGCTGCTTCATCTTGTCGGGCAGCAGCCAGATACGCATCGAGTAGGTCTTCATACCCGGCGTGTTGATGTCGCCCACACCCTGGATACGCTTGATGGCTGGGATGATGTTGATGGCGTTATAGTTTGTCAGGAACTCGTCGTCGTAGCGGCCGTCCTCGGAGGTCAGCGAGTACATGATGACCTGCGAGGTCTGTCGCTTCATCACCGTCACGCCAATCTGCGTCACCTCGGCGGGCAGCAAGGCCAACGCCTGCGACACACGGTTCTGCACATTCACGGCACACATATCGGCATTCGTTCCTTGGCGGAACAGCACGGTGATGTAGGCCGAGCCAGAGGATGCCGACGACGTGATATAGTCCATGTTCTCCACACCGTTGATGCTCTCCTCAAGAGGCACAACGACGGATTTGTTCACCGTCTCAGCGTCGGCACCCGGGTAACTGGCAATCACCATCACCGTTGGCGGCGCAATGTCTGGGTACTGCTCGATGGGCAGCGACACCAGACCGATAAAGCCCAGAATGACGATGAAGATGGAGATCACCGTCGAGAGTACCGGGCGTTTAATAAATCTTGTAAAAGTCATTGTCTTTCCTTTTTACTTTCTTACTTCTTATTCTTCATCGCTCCCACAATATCACCTGATGACATCGCCTTTGCCTGATTACTGATCTTCTTCTGGTACTGCTCCGGCGTGATGGGTACTATCTCCATGCCGTCAGACAATTTTGTGATACCGTTGGTGACATATTTATCACCAGGTTTCAAGCCTTCAGTAACGACATAATTATTACCGTCATTCTGCGCGTCCACCTTAATCTCTGAATATTTCACTTTGTTATCCTTACCCACAAGGTAAACAAACTTCTTGTCCTGTATTTCGCTGACACATGACTGCGGAATGACAACAGCATCCATCTTGACATTCGGCACGATGATATTACCTACACCACCACTCGTCAGCAGTTTTTCGGTATTGGGGAATGTGGCAATAACTTGCACAGAGCCAGTAGAGGAGTTGATAATACCACTCATCCTGGTCACCTTACCCTCATGGGTATAAATAGTTCCATCACTCAACCTCAACCGCACTGGTGGGAAGGCATTCACGCTCTCACCTTTTCGTGACAACCTCATGGCATACCTCTCCGTAACGGAGAAATAAACATCCACGGAAGATACGTCCGATACCGTGGTCAGCACGTTGGAGGTATTGACCAACGCACCCTCCTTCAAGGGCAACGTACCTACCACACCAGAGACAGGACTCTTGACATAGCAGAAGCTCAACGACTCTTTAGCAGATGCCAAAACCGCCTGCGACTGCTCATACTGCGCACAGGATGTCTCATAGGCATTATGCGAGGTCTGCAGTTCATAGTCACCGATCACTTTGTTATCATACAACACTTGAGCATTCTCATAGGTCAACTTGGCAGTGCGCATCTGCTTCTCGGCAGCATTACTGGCAGCCTGAGCCTGTCGCACCTGAGCCCTATAGGTCTCATCGTCTATTGTGAACAGGGTCTGTCCTTCCTTGACAGTCTGACCCTCTGTTACATTAATCTTAGTCAAGAAACCCTGTACCTTCGGACGGATTTCCACATCTTGAATACCCCTGATTGTTGCCGGGTACACATTCTGCATATCGGCAGTAGAGGTGTCCACGGTAGCCACAGGATATTCGTTATCGCCGAAATTGGGACGACCACCGCCTCCACCACAAGAAACAAACGTTGCAGCCACAGCTGCAATCATCATTAACTTTTTCATTTTCATACCTATTTTTATTATATATTTATTCAAATTAATCTCTCACCTGTCCCAAAACTAAAACCAGTCATTTCGGTTTTCAGGTTGCAAAGTTACGAAAAATCCTTCTTACCTATTTAATAGGTTGTGTATATTTAACAATCTTTATGCATGATACATTTCTAAGACTATGACAACCCTTCTATTTCTCCGTTTTCTATGGTAATACGCTCTGCTTGCGGGCTCTTTGGAAGACCTGGCATTCGAAGCATATCACCAGCAATAGCAACTATCATCTCGCTACCACAGTTCAGTATAAGATCACGAATGCGAATCGTAAAACCTTCTGGAGAGCCGTATAGAGAAGAGTCGGCAGAAAAGGAGAACTGTGTTTTGGCAATGCAGACAGGATAATGCATGACATCTTTATCGTCAGCGAAGATGGTACGGATTGCCTCCAATTTCTTCTTTCCTGTCTTACTAAATTCCATTGCTGCCGCTCCATATATACACTTGCACACCTTTTCAAGCTTGCCCTCAATAGTATCGTTTTCAGGATAGGTAAAGTGGATAGGTAACGGTTGTATCTGGTCAATAGTATCTACTACAGTTTGAGCCAACTCCACAGCCCCCTCACCACCTTTAAGGAACGCCTCATTAACTGCAAAACCTACTCCGAGGTCTTCGCAGTTCTTACGGACTATATCGACTTCTTCATCCAAGTCTGTATCATAACGATTGAGAGTCACAATAACAGGTTGACCAAAACCTTGCATATTACGTATGTGCCGGTTGAGGTTCTTCAGTCCTTCTTTCAATCCTTCAGCATCGGGCTCTTTGATACGTGACACATCCACACCACCATGCATCTTCAACCCTTGTGTAGTCGCAACTATCACCACTAAACGAGGCTGTAATCCTGCCTTTCGGCATTTGATATCAAAAAACTTCTCAGCACCTAAATCGGCACCAAAACCTGCCTCCGTCACTACATAGTCGCCAAAAGTCATCGCCATCTTAGTAGCAAGAACACTAGAACAGCCATGAGCGATATTCGCAAAAGGTCCACCATGAATAAAAGCAGGGGTGTTCTCTGTCGTCTGAACGAGATTAGGAGAAAGAGCATCACGCATCAAAACCGTAATAGCGCCAGCCACTCCCAAGTCGCGAACACGGAACGGTTTACCATCAGAGGTGATACCTAATAGGATATTCTCAATACGATGCTGTAAATCCTCTTCACTAGTCGCTAAACAAAGAATAGCCATCAATTCAGAAGCAGAAGTGATATCAAAGCCCGTTTCCGAAACCACACCATCGCCTCTCAAACCTGTCACCACATTGCGAAGAGCACGATCGTTAACATCCAACACTCGTTTCCAATAGATCTCACGCAAAGAAAAGCCCTCCTTACGGTGCTGATAAATATAGTTGTCCAACATCGCACTGATGGTATTATGGGCTGAAGTCACAGCATGGAAATCACCTGTAAAATGAAGATTGATCTTTTCCATTGGTAATACCTGGGCATAACCGCCACCGGCTGCTCCTCCTTTAATTCCAAAACACGGACCGAGAGACGGTTCACGCAATGCAACCACTGCATTCTTTCCCAATTTCTGGAGTCCCAATGTCAGTCCAATACTGACAGTTGTCTTACCTATACCCGTTTTTGTCGGGCTGATTGCAGTAACCAAGATCAGACGACTCTTCTTCACTCTTTCCTCGTCAATCAAAGAGATAGGGACCTTTGCCATGTAACGCCCATAGGGCTCTATCGACTCTGGGGCAATTCCTAACTGAGAAGCAATGTCACTTATTGGTTTCAACTGGCACTCACGGGCAATCTGGATATCCGTTTTCATCTTTATATTCATTATTTTAGAGAGCACAAAGATAGTATAAACCTCACAAAAAACCAAATTTCTTCACCTATTTCTTATATATATAATTCAAGATTCGTATATTTCACATTCTCAACTTTCAGAGGTGTAAATAGTCCGAATGGGGTGAAACACTGGTTCCCACGTAGGAAACCGATGGGTTCCCTCATAGAAACTACTGGTTTCCCCGTAGGAGTATAGTGTTCCCACACAGGGCTTACTGCCGTCCCTGGCATCGGGCAAGACCAAAAGGATACCCCTCGGGATAAAGGATAAGCCTATAGTGGGCTCAAGCGAAATACAGAGAAAGCCCCTCGCGTCAATTGATGCGAGGGGCTTTCTCTGTAGCGGGACCCAGGATTGAACTGGGGACCTCATGATTATGAATCATGCGCTCTAACCAGCTGAGCTATCCCGCCGTCATAGGATAATCCTTCTGAAATCGGGTGCAAAGGTAATATAAACTTTTTAATTCACAAAACTTTTTTCAGAAAAAACATTGTGTTTCGAATATTTTTTGTATTTTTGCGACATAGAAACAAACCTCTTAGGATATGCATAAACACATTCTAAAGAAAGAATACCCACTTTCGGCTAAGTCGCCAAAAATAGTTTGGGACATGATCAGTAATGCGGCAGGGCTCCAGAAATGGCTTGCCGACGTTGTAATAGAAAACGGTGACGAGTGGACTTTCACTTGGGGACATCCATGGACAGAACGCGACACAAAAGTGTCGAAACTGCTGGAACTAGAGAAATACGATCATATCAAACTTAAATGGGATTATCAGGAAGACGACCCTGAAGCTTTTTGGGAGATGCGTATTGAGCAAAGTGAACTGACAGGTAATCTAAACCTACTAATTACTGACTATGCCGATGCCGAAGACATTGATGATCTCAATGACCTTTGGGATGCTAACATGGAACGTCTGCATCGTGTCAGCGGTTTCTTGCTATAGACACTAAAATGATAAAAAAACGAAATATTTGCCGTGCTCTGAATTTTTTATGCTAATTTTGCATGCTCATAGTGCATGACGTCAATGTTTCGCATCAAGAAATTAGACATATTTATCACCAAGCAGTTCGGGCTGCTATTTATTGGAACGTTCTTCATCTGCCAGTTTGTGCTGATGATGCAGTTCTTATGGCGGTATGTTGACGAGTTGATTGGCAAAGGACTCTCCTTAGAGGTCATGGCACAGTTTTTCTGGTATATGGGACTGATGCTGATGCCACAGGCTTTCCCGCTTGCCATTCTTCTAAGTTCTTTGATTGCTTTCGGTAACCTTGGTGAAAGCTCAGAATTAACAGCCATCAAGGCTGCTGGCATTTCCCTATTGCAGGCAATGCGGTCGTTGATAGCCATTGTGATTGTCATCTCCTGCATCTCCTTTTACTTCCAGGAGGTTATTGGACCGAAATCATTTATCTCTTTCCGACAGTTACTTTTGTCCATGCAACAAAAGAGCCCCGAGGTAGAGATTCCTGAAGGTATTTTCTATGATGGCATCAGCGGTTCCAATATTTACGTCCAAAAGAAAGACATGAACTCTGGCATGCTCTATGGCATCATGATCTATCGTATGAATGGAGGTTATGAAGATGCTGCCGTCATTCTTGCAGACTCTGGGAAAATGCAAACTACAGAGGAGAAGAAGCACCTGTTACTCACCCTATACAGCGGAGAATGGTTTGAGAATATGCGGTCACAAGATGTTGCAGGATCTGCTAACGTCCCCTATCGAAGAGAAACCTTCTCCAACAAGCGTATCGTACTTGACTTTGACGGTGACTTTAATATGGCAGAAGCCGGATACATCTCTGGAGACGCCCGTTCAAAGAGCATGGGGAGAATCCTTCACGACCTCGACTCTATCCGTGAGTTCAATGATTCTGTAGGACACCAGTTTTATAAAGAGGCGAAACAGACTGGTTTCTATCTTCCTACTATTGACAAGAAAGATTCTATAAAGATTTTAGCAGAAACACAAAAGGGCATTATTAATTTGGACTCCATCTATAGTCAACTATCACCAGAAGCCAAACAGCGTGTCATGAAAACAGCGGTAAGAGACGCTCAGACTGCATCTGCTGACCTAGAATTCAAAGGCGACTATTCGAATGCGCTAAATACAAATGACCGCCTGCACATGATTGAGGCAATCAATAAAGTGACACTATCTCTCTCTTGTCTGATATTCTTCTTCATTGGAGCACCATTGGGAGCTATCATACGTAAGGGAGGACTGGGCGTTCCTGTCATCATCTCCGTTCTTGTATTTATCGTCTACTATATTCTTGAGAATACAGGAATGAAGATGGCACGAGACGACAATTGGACAGTATGGTTCGGAAAGATGTTGGGTACATGTGTGCTGACACCTATTGCCGTCTTCTTTACCTACAAGGCGAACAATGATTCTGTCGTATTCAATATTGATCTCTATAAACATTTAGTCTTCAACATGTTGGGATTACGAGGCAAGCGTCATATCAGTAGCAAAGAAGTCATTATCGAAGATCCCATCTATATGGCAGATGCTTACCATCTATTGCGTATTAACCAAGAGATCGAGCAATACAGTACAGACCATCAATTGCTACACCTACCCAATCCCATCAAAGTATTTTTCCGCCCTGGTGACGATCATACTATCCAGCGAATCAGCGATGAACTGGAAGAGGTTATTGAAGATCTTTCCAACACAAGAGACAGAGGTATCCTTACTTACCTTAACCGCTATCCTATCGTTGCCACTCACGCCCATACCAGGCCGTTCCGACGGAAATGGCTGAATATCATCACGGGACTTGTGCTTCCTGCTGGGTTATTCTTCTATCTCAGAATGTGCCGTTTCCGCCTACGTCTGCGTAAAGACTTACATACTATCATGCAAACCAACGAGTTAATGGTAAAAAGAATATCAGAGAACTATCCTGAGACTCCAACAACATTGGAAGAGTTACAGAAGATGCCTCTTATCATTGATCTTATTAATAATAAATAATGTGTAACTACCAAATATAAAGATATGGAAAATTTCAAACTAAATACTATTGAAGAAGCTTTAGAGGATTTCCGTGAAGGGAAATTCGTCATTGTTGTAGACGACGAAGACCGGGAGAATGAGGGAGACCTCATATGCGCGGCAGAGAAGATCACACCTGAGATGGTGAACTTCATGCTGAAAAACGCAAGAGGACTTCTGTGCGCACCTGTCACCATTAGCCGCAGTCAGGAGTTAGACTTGCCACATCAAGTACAAGACAACACCTCGTTGCTGGGAACTCCCTTTACCGTGACCATCGACAAAATCGAGGGCTGCACCACAGGTGTCTCAGCCCATGATCGTGCTGCTACCATCCGTGCTCTTGCCGACCCAACTTCCACTCCTAATACATTTGGACGTCCAGGACATGTGAACCCACTCTATGCTCAAGATAATGGTGTGCTTCGTCGCAGTGGACATACAGAGGCTGCGATTGACCTCTGTAAGTTATCTGGACTTTATCCTGCAGGCGCCCTGATGGAAATCATGAACGACGATGGCACGATGGCACGTATGCCCCAACTGATGGAATTTGCCCATCAACATGATATGAAAATCATCACCATTAAGGATATGATTGCCTACCGACTCCAGAAAGAGTCACTTATCGAGGTGGGAGAAGAGGTGGACTTGCCCACTGACTACGGTCATTTCAAATTGATTCCTTTCCGACAGGTAAGTAACGGTCTGGAACATATTGCCCTCATTAAGGGAGAATGGCAAGAGGAAGAGCCTATCCTTGTTCGTGTTCATTCCTCTTGTATGACAGGCGACATTCTTGGCTCGAAACGTTGCGACTGTGGTGAGCAGCTCCATAAAGCGATGCAAGCTATTGAGAAAGAAGGAAAAGGTGTGATGATCTACATGCAACAAGAAGGACGTGGCATCGGACTGATGAACAAAATAGCCGCTTACAAACTGCAAGAGGAGGGACTCGACACTGTGGACGCGAATGTTCATTTAGGATTTAAGCCTGACGAACGTGACTATGGCTGCGGAGCCCAAATGTTACGACATCTGGGTGTTCATAAGATGCGATTACTGACAAATAATCCTGTAAAACGTGTTGGACTAGAGGCATACGGGCTGGAAATCATTGAGAACGTACCTATCGAGGTGACTCCAAATCCCTATAACTTACGATATCTCGAGACTAAGAAAAACCGCATGGGACATACACTTCATCTAAAATAGTGTTGGTTTTTCAAGGTTTTAGTTAAAAAAATGACACTTTTCTTTCTTTTAAAAGAATAAAATGATTACTTTTGCAGTTAAATACATATACTAACAAACGAATATGGCACAATTATCTGACCGTTTGCAACGTCTGGCACCCTCTGCCACGCTAGCAATGTCGCAAAAGAGTTCTGAAATGAAAGCACAGGGCATCGACGTCATCAACATGAGCGTTGGAGAGCCTGACTTCAATACTCCTGATCACATCAAGCAAGCAGCTAAGCTTGCCATTGACGAGAATTATTCCCGTTATTCACCTGTTCCTGGCTATCCCGACCTTCGTCAGGCAATCGCCCGCAAATTGGAGCGTGAGAATCATCTGCATTATCAACCTGCTGAGATTCTGGTGTCCAATGGAGCCAAGCAGAGCGTATGTAACACTGTCATGGCACTTGTCAATCCTGGAGATGAAGTGATTATTCCTGCCCCTTACTGGGTCAGCTATCCTCAAATGGTACTGCTTGCAGGTGGAAAGCCTGTCATTGTAGAGGCAGGATTTGAGCAAAACTTCAAGATGACACCAGAACAACTGGAGGCAGCCATTACCCCAAAGACCCGTCTGTTGATTCTCTGTTCGCCTAGCAACCCTACTGGTAGCGTCTATAGTAAAGACGAACTGGAGGGACTTGCCAATGTGATCAAACACCATGACGATCTCTTTGTCCTCGCTGACGAGATTTACGAGCATATCAATTATGTAGGAAAGCACGAGAGCATTGCACAGTTCGATGGCATGAAAGAACGTAGCATCATCGTCAATGGTGTTAGCAAAGCCTATGCCATGACAGGTTGGCGTATCGGTTATATCGCAGCTCCCGAATGGATTGTCAAAGGATGTAACAAATTGCAGGGGCAATACACCAGCGGTCCTTGCTCTGTCAGTCAGAAAGCTGCAGAGTTCGCCTATATCTCAAGTCAAGACTGCGTAGAGGAGATGAGAAAGGCTTTCGAACGCCGTCGAGATTTGATTGTCAAACTCGCCAAGGAGATTCCCGGACTGGAAGTTAACGTACCCGAGGGTGCCTTCTACCTCTTCCCTAAATGCAGCAGTTTCTATGGAAAAAGTGATGGTGAAAAAACCATCAACAACTCTACAGACCTTGCTCTCTATTTACTGGAGAAAGGACATGTAGCAACTGTTGGAGGAGATGCATTCGGTGATCCGGAATGCTTCCGCATGAGCTATGCGACAAGTGATGATAATATCATAGAAGCCATGCGCCGAATCAAAGAAGTGCTGGCACAACTTCATTAAAAATTGACGAATATCAAGTTAAAAGTTCTTAAAAGGGCGGTTTAACCGCCGTAAATTGTTATCTTTGCCAATCGATAGGCGCATAAAAAACTCCCTGTCTATGACCTAGAGCAAGGCAAAACACAATAAATCAGAAAGATATATTATAAATCAATTTTATTTAATAACTAAAATTTAAACTTTTAAAATTATGGCAACTACACAAAAGGCTGCAGCCCCAGCCAAGAAATCGGGCTTCCAAGGTGTTAAAGCTGCGTGGATTATTCTCGTTATCTGCTGTGCTGCAGGTTATGGCGTATGGTATTTCGTTATGGGTAACCCTGACAACTTCGTTGGTGGCGACCGCAGCGGACACCCCGCAAACCTGTTAGGTACTGTTTACAAAGGAGGTTTCGTAGTAGGTCTTATCCTGACTTTGCTCTTCACAGTTATCTGCCTGGGTATCGAGCGTTTCTTCGCTATCAAGAGTGCTTCTGGTAAGATCAACCTTGCTAAGTTCACTGCTCAGGTTAAGGATCTCATCAAGGCTCAGAAGTTTGCAGAGGCTGACGCTCTCTGCGACAAGATGCAGGGTTCTGTAGCTAACGTAGTAAAGGCTTCTATCAACATGTACCAGTCTGTAGAAGGTGACACCACTCTGAAGAAAGCTGCTAAGATTGCAAAGATCCAGCAGGCTCACGAGGAGGCTACTCAGTTGGAGATGCCTACTCTTCAGATGAACATGCCTATGGTTGCAACCATCGTATCTCTTGGTACTCTGACCGCTCTGTTCGGAACCGTGCTCGGTATGATTGGATCATTCCAGGCTCTGTCTGCTGGTGGTGGTGCTGACTCTATGGCTCTGTCTGCCGGTATTTCTGAGGCCCTTGTAAACACAGCATCTGGTATTTTGACCTCTTGGGTTGCTACCGTTGTTTACAACTTCTTCTCTAACAAGATCGATAAGCTGACCTACGCACTCGACGAGATTGGTTTCACAATCGCTGCTACATACGATTCTAACCACAACGAGGCTTAATTTTCAGACCATTCGCATTAAAACCCTAAAAACCGTTTTAGAATGGCTAAAATTAAGATACAGAAAAAAGACATCTGGATTGACATGACGCCTATGTCAGACGTGATGACACTGCTTCTGTGTTTCTTCATGTTGACCTCAACATTCTTGACACCAGAGCCGGTACAGGTTACTGCGCCAAACTCTGTGTCAGAGCTGAAGATTCCTGAGCAGGACGTTCTGAACATTCTGGTGACCCCAGAAGGTCGTGTCTACTGCGGTACGGAAAACAAGAACAACATGCAGGCAATGCTGGACATCATGACCGACAAGTTCGGTGTTCAGCTCAACGCTAACCAGATTAAGCACTTCCGCGAGGATGCTATGGTTGGTGCCAGCATGTCGCAAATGGCAGCGTACCTCACCCTCGAGCCAGAGAAGATGGCAGAGGAAATCCAGAAGCTCGGTCTTCCACTTGATAGTATCAAGGGTGGTAAGAGCGAGTTCCAGGAGTGGGTCTCTGCGGCCCGCGAAGCTAATCCTGACATCAAGCTCGCCATTAAGTGCGACTCCAAGACTCCTTATGCCTCTATTAAGAAGTTGATGTCAGAGCTACAGGATATGAACGAGAACCGTTTCCAACTCATTACGAATCTCGATGTTAAACGTTTAAACGACTAGTATTATGGCAAAAAAGAATCTATCCAAGCAGAAGAAGATGGATACCCGCGTGAACTTCACGCCAATGGTAGACATGATGATGCTTCTGATCACATTCTTCATGCTGTGTACTACACTGGCCAAGCCGCAGGCTATGCAGCTGACCATGCCGTCAAACGACGACACGAAGAATCTGAATGATGAACAGAAGCAGGTAACTAAGGCCTCTCATACTATTACCCTTTACCTTGGCTCTAACGACAAGGTATGGTACATTGCCGGTCTTCCCAACTACGATGATCCTTCATGCGTCAAGGAGACCACTTATGGCAAGGAAGGTATTGAGAAAGTACTTAATGAGCACACTACCGAGGAAGGTATCAACCCTATTGCCAAGATCAAGATAGCAAAGAAGGAACTTGATGCCAAGAAGAATGCGTATAACTCAAAGATGACTGACGAGCAGTATCAGGAAGCCCTCAAGAAACTGAAGAAGGGTGAACTCCCCAACGGTGAGAAGGTTCCTACGATGACCGTCATCATTCGTCCTCTGAACACTGCGACCTATGAGAACATGGTGGCAGCCCTCGATGAGATGCTGATAAGCAATATTGATAAGTATGTCATTGACAATATCGACAAGATGAGTGACGAAGACAAGGCACTCATTGAGAAGGCAGGTGTCAAGTGATTAACCCCTAAAATGCAGAAAGAACTATGGCAAAAATAGATCTTATAGACAATGGCTGGGTTGACCTCGTATTTGAGGGCAAGAACCAAGCATACGGAGCTTATCAATTGCGCAAGAACACTGGTGCTCGTAACCTGAAGGCACTTATCACGATGTTCGTTGGTTTCGCTATCATTGCAGCCATCGTCATCGCTAAGGTTTCTATTGAGAACTACATCGCATCACAGAATGCAGCCATTGAGGCAGATGTAGAGCTCCAGAGCCTTGCAGAGAAGAAGGAGGCTAAGGTAGAGAAGAAAGAAGATCCAGGAGTTGAGAAGATTGAGGTTGAGCGTGTCAAGAGCTCTGTAGCTTTCACCGTTCCTGAAATTAAGAAGGATAATGAGGTGAAGGAAGATCAGGAGATGAAATCTCAGGAAGAACTTCAGGAGACCAACACCGCCATCGGTGCCTTCAACGTAGAGGGTAACGATGAGACAGCTGGTGAGGTGCTGAAGGCCAAGGAAGTAATTGCAGAACCCGAGCCACCGAAGGTGGAGGAGACGAAAGTCTTCGACGTGGTTGAGCAGATGCCTTCGTTCCCTGGTGGACAAGGTGCCCTGATGTCTTGGCTTGGCAGCAACATCAAGTATCCTGTTGTAGCTGAGGAGAACGGTGTACAAGGTCGCGTTGTTTGTACCTTCGTGGTTGAGCGTGACGGTTCTATCACAGACGTAAAGGTCGTTCGTGGTGTTGACCCCTCTCTTGACAAAGAGGCAGTACGTGTGCTCAAGGCTATGCCTAAATGGATTCCTGGTAAGCAGAACGGTTCAGCTGTACGTGTAAAGTACACTGTGCCCGTAACCTTCAAACTCCAGTAATTGATGACAAAGAACGTATTCAACAAACTCGTTGGATTAACACTTATCTTAGGCTTGCTCTCCGCTTGTGGGAGCAAGCCTAATCCTGAAAAAGAGAAAGCTTATCTCAAAGCCGCTGAGAAGTTAGTGGCTGATGAGAGTTTTTATCCGATTCTCGACGAGGAGCTCTTCTATTTTAACAGTCAGCGTTTAGATACGATTGGTGTTGAATATATGAATGAGCAGGATGCTGTCGAGAAACTGATGAAGAAGGAGACATGGCTTGCTTTTACTACCCGTGATTTCACCGCAAAGGAGAAGAAGAGTCTGCAAGACCAGAAATTCCTTCCTCGTGCGATACCTATTGCCTATGATGGTCTCTCCATCATCATCAACAACACCAATCCCGACAGTTGCATTACTATCAAGGATTTTGCACGTATCCTCAAGGGAGAGGTGACTCAATGGGGCGAAATTTATCCCAATTCCAAATTAGGAGCAATAGATGTTGTATTCGATAATCCTTTGTCCAGTACAGTCCGTTGGTGTGTAGACTCTATCCTCGGAGGCAAAGAATTTACGAATCCCAACATCGGGGCTGTGAAGACCAGTGCCGCAGTGATAGACTATGTGGAGAACCACAAGAACTCCCTTGGTATCATCGGTTCAAACTGGTTAAACGACAAACGTGACACTACTAATGTCACCTTTAAGAAGAACATAACAGTGATGGGCGTGTCAAAACTCGACTCAGCCACTAAGGCAAACAGTTGGCAGCCCTATCAATACTATTTATATAATGGTAACTATCCGTTGCGTCGAACCATCTACGCACTGTTGAATGACACACGCAATGGTACACCAACGGCTTTTGCACATTATTGCCAGTTACCAAAGGGGCAATTAGTTATCCTTCGTTCAGGACTGCTCCCCCGCTCAGCCAATATGAATGTGCGACAAATTATTGTCAATAAGGAATAAACCAAATAGACGTTTTCACGTCATAACGATAGAGAATAGAAACAAGAAGTATAACTTTAATAAAACAAGAATTATGAAAGCAATTAAATATCTCGTGATGGGAGCGCTGATGATAGGATTCGGCACTCCAGTGATGGCACAGGACGGCTCTAAGGCCGACGTAGATGCCGTAAAGAAAATTATTAGTAGTAAACCCGCAGACCTCGACAAGCAGATGAAGCCTTACTACAAGGCTAATAAAAAGAATGCCGAGAATCTGCTTGCCATGGGACGTGCCTTCTATGAGGCAAAAGACACCGCTCATGCTCATGAGTATGCACAGTACGCATTGGTAGCCTCTAAGAACAAGTATGCTCCCGCATACGTCCTGTTAGGTGACATTGCTGCCCTTGCGGACGATGGTGGTGGTGCCGCCTCCTGGTATGATCAGGCAATCTACTATGACAACAAACTGGCTGAGGCATATCGTAAGTATGCAATGGTTTACCGCAAGATCGACCCAAAAGGAGCAGCCCAGAAGCTCGATGATCTGAAGGCAAACTGCCCAGAGGTGAACGTTGATGCTATCAAGGGACACATCTTCATGGTAGCTGGTGACGAGAAGAATGCCTATAATGAGTTCAAGAAAGTGCCCATTGCTCAGTTAGACAAGAGCTATCTGAACGAGTTTGCCCGTGCCAGTTACTTCCAGGGACATTTCGAGGATGCTCTTGCAGCTTGTGAGCAAGGTCTGAAAGACAAGCCCCGTAATGCTACTTTCACCCGTCTTGCCATGTTCAGCAACTATGAGTTAAAGAACTACGATGCTGCTAAGGGTTACATCTACAAGTATTTCAACGAGACCGACAGTGCTAAATACTCAGAGTACGACCACTACTACTCTGCACTGATTTATGACGCATTAGGTGAGCAGCAGAATGCTTTCGCAGAGTACGACAAGGCACTGACATTGGTGAACGACTCTTCGATGATTAAGAAGTGGGCTATTTTGAAGACCCTCTCTGACGCATACCTGAAGAACAAGGACTTTGCCAAGGCTACCGATTACTACAAGCAGATGCTTGGTGCCAAGAAGGATCTGACCTATGATGACGAGGAAGGTCTTGCCAACATCTACACAAAGGATGGAGATGCCTCAACAGATCCTGCCAAGAAGATTGAGATGATTAAGAAGGCTGACGAGGTCTATGCAGACCTTATCAATAAATATCCTACTCAGGAGGTATACTCTACCTATATGCGTGCGAACCTCAACAACAAACTTGACAACAACATGGAGAAGAGTCTTGCAAAGCCTTATTATGAGAAACTCGCCTCACTGTTGAGTGGCAAGAATGACCGCACAAAGGGACAGGATACCATGCTGAAGACCGCCTACCACTATCTGATGTTCAATGCTTATATCAACAAGAACGTGGATGGTGCAAAGGGATTCGCAGAGAAGATTCTCCAGATTGACCCAGAGTACAAGGCTGCGTTGGAGATTCAGGCACTGAAATAATCAAACAATTCAAAGGAGCGTAAGATTCGACGTAAGTTTCGACTTACGCCCCTTTCTTATTTAATCAACATGAATCTGAGGAGACTAACATATTTATTATTGGGGGTATTTGCTGTTACCATCATAGGGATGACAGCATGTACATCTCGTGAGAAGAATGTTTCCTCTGAAAATCAACCAAAGAAAGACTTTGACGTCCAGGTTGAACAGATGATAGACAGGAACCTGGATAGAGCGCCGTCTCTGATTGACAGTCTTGAGGACCAACATCTCTTACCTGAATACAAGGCGAACTACTACCGAGGACAGATTCATTACAAGTTAGGTCAAGAACTCACGGCAGAACTATATTATAAAAGAGCCCTCGCCAGCAACGAGTTAATGCAGGAGCGTCCTACCATCTATTATTTTGTTTCCGACCAGTTATCCACTATTTTAACGGTCAAAGGCGATCAAGACGGTGCTGTCAAGGTCGCGACAGAAGCCTACTCCGTAGTACGTAATGACACCACACAGGAAGGGAACTATTGGTCGGCAATCCTTCTTCATGATATTGGTTATAGCCAGATGCAGTTAGGGCATTATTCCGAAGCAGAGAAAAACTTCACTAAAGCATGGAACACGCTGAAGAAACTGGCACAGGATAAGCCTGCCTTTGACAATCTCTATACTTGGGCAAGAATCACCTACAATATCATTGATGCCTATACCAGTACAGAACAGTTTGCCGAGGCAGAGAAATGGCTTCCCCAGGCAGATGAGGCGATTAGCCGTATGGCATCCTCTCCAGACTGCCCTACCTCCACCGCAGAGGAGTTCACCGCCGGTCTCAATACCCACAAGGCTCTCGTCTACGTGAAGACTGGGCGAAAAAGAGAAGCCAACAAGGCATACCAACGCTTCATAGGGACAAACTACTCAAAAACCAGTAGCGGTCTTATTGAGCATAGTGAGTACCTGGAACTTGCCGAGCGTTGGGAAGACCTCGCCAACCTGACACCTAAGGTCGATTCTGTCGTACAGTCGTGGAAGATTCCCCTATCACTGTATTACCTGAAATCGTATCTTACATCTTATCTTAAAGCGTATCTCAAATCCGGGCGGAAAGAGCAAGCCCTTCAGATAGCGGAGCGTATTGTTGACTCCGTCGACTCTATTTATGATTACGAGCGACAGCATAATGCGGCAGAACTCGCCATCATGTATGAGACGCAGGAGAAAGAGAAACAGATTGCCGAACAACAGTCAATGCTCAAGAACCAGCGTTTCATCACGGCTTTTATCGGTATCCTGCTGATACTCATATCCCTGATTATTATCGGTCTGCTCCGTCTGCGCAATGCCAAACAACTTGCGGAGAAGAACAAGGAACTCGAACAGAAGAACAAGGAACTGACACAGGCAAATGCCCGGGCAGAGGAGTCGTCACGCATGAAGACCGACTTCATCCAACAGATATCCCACGAGATCCGTACACCACTTAATATACTGAGTGGATTTACACAGGTACTCACGACACCGGATATCGAACTCGGAAGCGAGGAGCGGAAGGACATCAACAAACGCATCACCATCAATACCAAGCGTATCACAGAACTGGTCAACAAGATGATAGAACTCTCTGACATCCATAGCAAGACCACTATAGAGCGTAACGATAAGGTAACTATCGTTCAGATAGCAGCACAGGCTGTTGAGAGTTCCGACCTGCAACATGACAACCACTTACTGTTCAACCTGGAGTTCGACCAGGCTGACGACAAGATAATTCGCACCAATGCAGTCTCTGCCTCCCGTGCACTCGCACTTTTACTGAACAATGCCAATAAGTTTACACAAAAGGGAAGTGTAGAACTACGTATCACCCTTGACCGCGAAGCCCAGAAAGTGACTTATGCTGTCACAGATACTGGTATTGGTGTACCCGCTTATGAGTCTGAGCGTATCTTTGAGGAATTCTTCCAACTTGACAATTACTATGAGGGTACCGGCATCGGACTCAGCGTAGCTCGTAGTATCGTCCGCCGCTTAGGTGGTGACATCCGTCTGGACACCAGCTACCAGGGTGGTGCCCGTTTTATCATGACTCTTCCTGACGAGACATAAAAAAAGCTTTCCAGAAGGAAAGCCCTATGTTCTTCTCAACTTGTTCTTGACTTATGCCGGCAGGCTGATAGCCTCTGACGGACAAACGTCAGCACATGTGCCGCACTCTGTGCAGACATCAGGGTTGATAGAATACTTATCGCCCTCAGAGATAGCTCCTGCTGGGCACTCATCGATACATGTTCCACATGCGATGCAGTCGTCACCAATTACGTATGCCATAATCTTTTCTTTTTATAAAGTTAATACTAAATACTCATTAATCGTGATGCAAAGATAGGAATATTTTTCGATATATACCTAACTTTGGGTAGATTATTTTTATAATTTATACGATGTCGAAATAATAAAGAACCCTGCTACTGCGTTATGTTTAATGTGAATAAGAAACGATTTCTCCTCTTAGCGATACTGCTTGTCAGCATCCTTACCGCACAAGCACAACAGCGTCGTGTACAGTACAAGCCTTATATTGACTTGCGCCCCATGCACTTTGGTATTGTGATAGGTACCAATTTTCAAGATATCGAGTTCGAGAATGTGGGTCCGCAGGTTCTTGTCGACGAGGAGGGTAATGTCAGTGAGCATCTTATCATGGCTGACGCTGATAAGTGGAACCCGGGGTTCTCTGTTGGTGTCCTCGCTGAGTTGCGACTGCATGACAATATTGCCTTGCGATTCTCCCCCACCATGCACTTCGGAGCCAAGCATCTCTCTATTCTGAACATGACGGATATTGACGAAGAGGGACGCCCCCGCAAAGTGACCCAAGACTTGAAGAACACATATGTCGGACTGCCTTTGAACGTGAAGTTCAGTGCTCCACGCTTCAACAACTACCGTCCTTTCATCGCTGCTGGTATCAGTGGGATGATCAATCTCACTGGAGCTGGTGAGGACTATGTCAGTCTGAAACGCTTCTCGTCGATGGTGGAGGTTGGTATTGGATGTGACTTCTACCTGCCGTTCTTCAAACTCATCCCCGAGTTGAAGTTCTGCTATGGCTTAGGCAACAGTCTTGACACCAATCATGTCAATGAGCTGCGTGACACCAACAAGCGGGCATACGCAGGCAGCGTCAGCAGCTCACAGTCGAAGATGATCATGCTCTCGTTCTATTTCGAGTGAAGCGTCATCACCATCTTTCCCACGAAAATCGCATGCTTTCCGTTCTGGTCGACAGGCACAGACTTGCCGTCCATGTTCTTCTCATACTCCATTTGTTTAAAATAGGAATGGGTATGTCCACCCAACACCAGGTCGATATGCCGTGAGTTATGTATCATATACTGGTCGTCCTCCCCTCGGTTACTATTCCATCCTAAGTGGGAAATACAGATGACGACATCACATTTCTTATCCTCTTTCAGCATCTTCGCCGTCTCCAGTGCTACCTTTGCAGGGTCAAGATACTTCACCCCCACACAGTTCTTTTCCGATACGAGTCCCTCCAGCCTGGGGGAGAGTCCAAACACCCCGATCCTCACCCCATTCCGTTTGATGATGATATACGGTTTCACCAGTCCCTCACAAGGAGTACCCGTAAAGTCATAGTTAGCACAGACGATCGGGAAAGTGGCAAGACGGAACGCCCGAGCCATCTCCTCCATGCCGAAGTCAAACTCATGGTTGCCTATCGTCACGGCATCATATCCCATCCTGTTCATCAGTCCTATCTCCACATCCCCTTTGAACATGGTGTAATAAGCTGACCCTTGAAAGAAGTCCCCACTGTCAAAAAGCAACAGATCAGGGTTTTTCTCACGCTCTTCCTTCAGCATGGCGATACGACGAAGTGACCCAGCCCGACCCGCCTTCATGGTATCTGGCAGTTGGTCATTAATGGGCGTAATCGTACTATGTGTATCATTCGTGTGCAGAATGACCAGTTGTTTGTCTTTCTTTGCCTGTCCTGACAAGGACACCAGCATCATCAGTATGATTCCAAGATATCTCACCATAACACCTAATCCTTTATGACAACTCTTCCTTCTATTTGCGCATCCACTTCCTTACCCTGTCTCTTCTGTTCACGGAAGTAGTTCATGATGATAAAGCGGGAGTTGTTCTCCACCTGCTGCGGAGAGTTGATATCCCTACTCTTTTTAAAAGCACTCATATTATCCGTACCACCCAACAGATAGTCGATGGTAGCAATACGATAGTCTTGCTGCGGATCGATCGGTTTCCCATGGATGGTCACACTCACCAGCCTGCCGTCTCTTGTGATCACCATCCTCACCGCATGACTCACCCCCTCGCCTCCGACAGAAGCCATCTCGCTGAAGAGCTCCAGCACGTCGGCACCTGAAAGGGTGGCGAAGGAGATCTTATTCTCGAAAGGAGCAATGTCCAGCACATCACCATAGGTCACATCACCCTTCGGCAAGTCTGCACGAATACCTCCCATGTTATACACCCCGAAGTCAGGTTGCTCCTGATAGTCCTTTGCCGCCCACACTAGGATATCGGCAAGCAGGTTGGACAACTCACTCTCCGGACGGTGAGGTGTCATGTATTTAGCCGACCGTCCCACCTTCGGTCCCATGACGCTGTCTACGATATGCGCATAATGCTGCAGAAACTGGGCAGCCTCAGCATCAGGATGAGCGTCATAACGACTGTCGACCAGTATGGTGGAACGCTCCACAGATGCCACTTGATAGTGTGTCCGACAAGCTGTCAGCCCCACTATCATCATGATAATAATCACTAATTTCCTATCCATATCTATATTTTAGCGACTACAAAAGTACAAAAAAAAAGGTAAAAAACAAAAAATCCGCCGAATTTATTGTGAGATTCAAGAAAAAGCAGTACCTTTGCATCCGCTTTCCGCGTAATCGCTGGCAGGAAGTCACGAGTTGCCTGTTATGTTGCGTAGGAACGATACAACAATTTAATTTAAAGAATACAATGGATTTAATTAAAGTTGCTGAAGAAGCATTTGCAACCGGCAAGAAGTTCCCAGAGTTCAAGGCTGGTGACACTGTAACTGTCGCTTACAAAATTATCGAGGGTTCTAAGGAGCGTATCCAGCTCTACCGTGGCGTTGTCATCAAGATCAGCGGTCATCAGGAGAAGAAGCGCTTCACCGTTCGCAAGATGTCTGGTACCGTTGGTGTAGAGCGTATCTTCCCTATCGAGTCACCTAACATCGAGAGCATCGAGGTAAACAAGGTTGGTAAGGTTCGTCGCGCTAAGCTTTACTATCTGCGCAAGCTCACTGGTAAGGCAGCCCGTATCAAGGAGAAGCGTCGCAACGTGAGTGAGTAATCTCCTCGACCTGCACAACATAAAAAGAGACATTCCTTTCGGATGTCTCTTTTTATTTTTTCTGCTTCTCCCCTACCTCGTAGTTCTCCTCGCCATCACCAGTGCCATGCAGTGCCTCCTGAAACGACTCCCAGTTCTGGTAACCTGCCAGCAGTGACAGCCTGTCGAGGGTCTTCCTGTTGGGTTTTCTCAACAGCTCGTGCTCTACCGCCTCCAACAATTTGCGTAAAGCGTGTCTCTTTTTCTCCATGATTATCCAGTTTAACTTATTATATTACTTCCTTCGATAAAGATAAGCCACGGCAGCACCAGACAGGTTATGCCACACACTGAAGATGGCTCCCGGGATGGATGCCAACGGATAGGCAGCGAAATGGATGGTGGCAAGACTGCTTGCCAGCCCTGAGTTCTGCATGCCGACCTCGATGGATATCGCCCTCTTCTTCGGGTCAGCCAGTCTAAGCGCACTCCCTATCAAGTAACCCAGACCCAGACCGCAGATATTGTGAAACATGACCACTACGACGATCAGCAGACCGCCAGCCATCAGCTTGTTGGCATTTGCAGCGATAACGATGGATACAATAAAGGCAATGGCTATCGATGAGAACGCAGGGAGATAGTCGGTGGCTTTCTCCGTGAACTTTGGGAAGAGCCACTTGACAAGCAATCCCACGACGATGGGCAGTATGACCACGCAGAGAATGCTCAGGAACATACTCGTCACATCCACATCGACACTCTTGCCTGCCAACGCCCATGTCAGCAGCGGGGTCAGGAACGGAGCCAACAGGGTGGAGACTCCCGTCATGCCTACGGAGAGCGCAAGGTCACCTTTAGCCAGATAGGTGATGACATTGGACGCTGTACCGCCAGGACAACAGCCTACCAGCACCACACCCAGAGCCAGTGCCTCGTCGAGTTGAAACAGTCTTGCCAATGCCCATGCCAGTAGCGGCATGACGGTAAACTGTGCCAGACAGCCTATGACAACATCCTTCGGACGACTGAAAACAATCTTGAAATCCTGCAGGTTCAAGGTCAGTCCCATGCCGAACATCACCACGCCAAGCAGATAGTTGATGACCGTCGGACGTACTTGTCCGAGCACATCAGGGTATGCCAGTGCCAGCAATGCCGCGGCAAGCACCAGAATGCTCATATATTCAGATATGTAATGGCATAGTCTCTTCACAGTTGCAAAGGTAATCTAAACCGAGCAAAGAACAAAATAAATTCATTTATTTTTGTTTCCAATCATCAAGGAAGCGGCACATTCGCCCCTCGAAGGCGGCACATTCCTGTTTGTTCCATGGGGTGGAACACTTTGTTCCATGGGATGGAATAACTTGTTCCATGGCATGGAACATAGTATCCCCTTGACTCCGATATCAGATTCCAATGCCAGAAATGGTTGATTCCAATGCCTGGAATAATCAATCGGAACACCTCCTCTCTCCCCAAGGACAAACTATAGTCTGGCTACAAACACGTTATTATCTCTTTTTTGAGGCAAAATAACCCCACTTTTTGGGCAAAAATCGCCAATCGTTGTCACCCTTGCCGCTTCCTTGCCACCGACAATCCACTGATTATCAAACAGTTTTGCAAGGCGGCAACGGTGGCAAGGGTTTAAAAAATACATGTAGGGAAAAACGACTGGCAGAATCATTGCCACCAGACCAGTGTTTTTTAATTCAATATCAGATGTCGTTTCAATAAAGAGATGGCAAAGATTGATAACGGGAATTCCTTAGCCTGTTCAGAAAGAAGTACAGCGTATGCCATTTCTATAGCGAATTAAT
>CAJONQ010000020.1 GCA_905235835.1 uncultured Prevotella sp. | reverse complement strand
AAGATCGGAGTCAAGGGGATACTTTATTCCATGCCATGGAACAAGTTGTTCCACCCCATGGAACAAAGTGTTCCACCCTATGGAACAAACAGGAAGGTGACGGCTTCAAGGGGGGGACAGGAGGTATAGGAATGAGTGAGAAGTATATCTTTATTTGATTCGCTTATAGAAAGCACGGAGTGCTCCTTGGTTGACTCCCCTACCCGATAACTCGTCGAGTTCCCTTCGTGCGGCATCCTTTCTGCCCATAGAAATCAACACATCAATATATGACAACTGATAGTCGACATTCTCAGGGTCTAATTTCTTAGCCATCTCCCAATCATAGAGCGCAGCTTCATAACGCTGCATATCCGTCTCCAATGACGCACGTGCCACATAACCGGAAATAGAGTCAGGATGTTGCTCCACCACAATATTCAGGAGGTCGAGCGCATCATTACGCTTTCCCATCAGCTGATGGACATAAGCTAATCCAAGTCGAGCCTCCAAGTGGGTTGGTTTCTCCAACAAGATGTCATTATAGTCATTCTTCGCCAAGTCGTAGCGACGCATATGGGTATAAGCATAGGCACGATAAAACAATGCAGTGAGATTCTTCTCATCATGCCGGAGAATTGTTTTATACTCGTCTATGGCAAATTCCCATTGCTGCAGCTCCAGGTTAATGGCAGCTTTCCGAAGATGCAGATTGACATTATAGGGAGACCGTGCTATCTGTTGGTTAATGGCATTCAGGGAGTCTCGCCATTCCTGGTTCGACTGCGCCTGGATGCCCATCGTCATCAGCCAACAGCAAATGGTTAAAGTGATGCTTTTTTGATATAGTCTACGATCCATGCTCCAACTTCCTTAGTACCATACTTGGCACCACCTTCTACTTGTATTTCCGGAGTACGTACATTGGCATCCAGAGAAGCATTCACAGCATCACGAATCAACGCTCCCTCTTTCTTGAGGTCGAAATGCTCCAACAACATAGCAGCAGAGAGAATCTCAGCCAATGGGTTGGCGATGTTCTGCCCGGCAGCCTGAGGCCATGAGCCATGAACAGGCTCGAACAATGGGGTATGCTCACCTAATGAGGATGAGGGCTGCAAGCCCATCGAACCCGTGATACATGATGTCTCGTCGGTCAGGATGTCACCGAACGTGTTCTCTGTCACGATGACATCAAAGAAACGAGGCTCTGTCAGTACACGCATAGAGGCATTGTCGATAAACATATAATCGGTATGGACATCAGGATACTGTGGTTCCATCTCCTTGGCTATCTGACGCCACAGACGAGAACTTGCCAAGACATTAGCCTTGTCCACGACTGTCAGGTGCTTCTTCCGCTTCTGTGCCGTCTCGAAGGCAACCTTCAGGATACGCTCAATCTCTGGACGGGTATAGATATCGGTATCGTAAGCCTTGTCATTGTCTTGGTATTTCTCTCCGAAATACATACCCCCCGTCAACTCACGGATAACCACGAAATCGGCACCTTTCAGTAACTCATCCTTCAAAGGAGACTTATGCAGCAGACAGTCGAAAGTAGCGACAGGACGTACATTGGCGAACAATCCCAGTTTCTTACGCATGGCAAGAAGACCCTGCTCAGGACGTACCTTAGCCGTGGGGTTGTTGTCGAAACGAAGGTCACCGACAGCGGCAAACAATACAGCGTCGGCACGCATACACACATCATGGGTAGCCTCTGGGTACGGATCGCCCACGGCATCAATGGCATGAGCACCACAAAGAGCCTCCTCGTAAGAGAACTCATGTCCGAACTTCTCTGCAATGGCGTCCATCACGGCAACGCCCTGTCTCATAATCTCTGGTCCTATTCCGTCACCAGGAAGGACTGCAATTTTCAGTTTCATACTTATACTATTAATTAATTATTTGTTCTTTTCTTTTTCCATTTCAGCTTGGGGATTTTGATGATCTGTCCCTCCTGCAACGGGGTATTGGGTTTCAAATCATTATATACCTCGATATAGCAAGACATCCCCTCGCCTAACTCATGACGGGCAATTCTGGAGAGCGTCTCTCCTTTTCGCACCTTCACCTCGTGGTCGGTTCCTACAATATGATAGGCACCAGTGCGAACACGGGCATCCATAGCCTCGTATTTCTTCCAGAACGATTCCTCCTCAGCAGCAGGTTGTGCTGGCTTGGCTTCTGGTTTCACCTCCGCAACAGGTTGTGCCGGTTTGGTTCCTAGTTTCACCTCCGCAGCAGGTTGTGCTGGCTTGGCTTCTGGTTTCACCTCCTGTGTCTGTTCCTGCTGAGGTTCGTTAATAGCAGACTCGTCTAAATTCTCGATAGAATCGGCAGTTATTATCTCTATACTGTCAACAGGTACTACTTGGGGCGTTTCGACGATGGGTTCCTCAATAGTCGTTTTATCCGTACTCTTCCCACACCAAAAGCCTACGTATGCAGAAGCAGCCATCAGAACAAGAGTCAACAACACATACC
Organism: uncultured Prevotella sp.; assembly: GCA_905235835.1. Classification (GTDB taxonomy): domain Bacteria; phylum Bacteroidota; class Bacteroidia; order Bacteroidales; family Bacteroidaceae; genus Prevotella. The sequence goes on along the minus strand of CAJONQ010000020.1, from coordinate 47,791 downwards.
CTACAGTCTTATTCCAAGAACCAGTCTGTTCGTCGCCATCGAAAGCAATACCTGGTTCCCGCTCGTCATATTGCTGATCCGTAATAAGGGGTAGAGCCGTTTCAGTTTCCATTGGTTGCTGTTCCAGTTCAACATCCGTAGGTTGCTGTTCCGTCTCTACCTCGACTGGTTGTTCTTCCTGTTCAACTTCCGTAGGCTGTTGTTCTGTCTCAACCTCGACCGGTTGTTCTTCCGGTTCAACTTCCGTAGGCTGTTGTTCTGTCTCAACATCCACTGGTTGCTCTGGCACCACAGGTTGATCAACCACTTGATGAATCATCGGTGCGGGGGCTGTCACCTCTTCTTGTTCCTCTTCCGGTTCCTCGTCTGGAATATCCTCAAACTCCACGCCGTCATTCAGGATGACCGTATCGAATTGGGAGAACGGCTTGTTCACCAACTCCTTCATCGTAGCATCTGGAGTGAATGTGATTTTAGCGTGACTGTCTATCAGCACACGCTCACCAGTGCGGACACTGACACTCTCACGTGCCTCGACACGTATCATCTTAAACGTACCAAAGCCTTTGATCTTCACCTGCCCCTCTTCGTTAAGGTTCTGCTGAATAATCTCAAACATCATAGAAGCAAACTGATTCGCCTCTTTGGTTGTCAGTTTGTTCTTCTTAACGAGAATCTTGGCAATCTCCTGTATCGTTAGCTTTCCCATTACTGACCTCCTTTCAATTTATCCTTCCATGTCTGGTTAGGCTTGAAGTTCAACACCAATTTGGGTGGTACGAGCATCCTCTGCCCCGTAGAAGGATTAACAATGACACGCTCCGTCTTCTTCTTTGTCTCGAAGACACCGAAGTTAGGAACGATGACACTGTTGTCTGCCACAAAGGCATCACTCATTGCAGTGATGACATTATTCACCAGTTTCTGAGTATCTTTCACGTCATACCCGGAAAGCGCTGACAGTTGGTTAATGAATTCCTTGTTGTTCATATTCTTGTTGTTGCGTAAATATCAAACTCCTCCGCATCTGTCACTTTGACATCATAAAAGGCTCCAATAGTCAATGACTCACTCGATGGAATCAATACTTCCGGATCGACTTCTGGGGAGCAGAACTCACTGCGTCCCACATACCAGTCACCTTCTATACGGTCAATGACGACATGTAATGTCTTCCCAATCTTAGCCGCTTCTATCTCCGCACTGATCTGTTGCTGCACACGCATCAAACGGTCTAAGCGAGCTTGTTTCACATCAGCAGGCACATCGTCCTTATAATGTTTTGCCGAATAAGTACCGTCTTCCTCGGAATAAGCGAAAGCCCCCATTCTCTCGAAGCGAGCCCATCGGGTGAAATCCAGTAACTCTTGATAATCCTCGTCGGTTTCACCGGGAAATCCAACCATCAAAGTGGTACGAAGATGGATACCTGGCACTTCCTCTCGCATCCTTTTCACCAGCTCATAAGTCTCCTCCTTCGTCACATGCCGCTGCATACGAGCAAGCATGGGGTCGCTGATATGCTGCAGAGCGATATCCAGATACTTGCAGACATTCTTTTTCTCCCTCATCACCCTCAGTAAGTCCCAAGGGAAATGGGCAGGATAAGCATAATGCAGACGAATCCACTCCACCCCTTCGACGTCTGCCATTTTCTCGATGAGTTCGGCAATATGTTGCTTTCCATCGATATCAATGCCATAGTATGTCAACTCCTGGGCGATCACCTGAAACTCTTTTGTCCCTTGAGCCACCAAGGCACGCACTTCCTCCAGAATCTCCTCCATGGGACGGCTCTGGTGCTTACCGGTAATAATAGGTATGGCGCAATAGGCACAATGGCGGTCGCAGCCCTCGGAGATCTTGATGTAGGCGTAATGACGTGGGGTGGTTAAATGGCGGGGGGCGGTTATAGTATCTATAGTATCTATAGTTCCTATAGTGCCTATAGTGTTTAGTAGTTCCTTGTAATTAAACTTCCCATACCAGCCATCAACCTCTGGAATCTCCGCTTCAAGGTCGGCAAGGTAGCGTTCTGAGAGACAGCCCATTACGTACAGCCTCTCGATGCGACCTTCCGTCTTTGCCTGTGCAAACTCAAGGATGGTATCGATGCTCTCTTGCTTGGCGTCCTCAATGAAACCACAAGTATTGATAACCACGATTTCACCCTGCGGATCATCACTATCATGCGTCACATGATAGCCATTTGCCTCGAAGAGTCCCATCAGTTTCTCACTGTCAACAAGGTTCTTCGAGCATCCTAACGTGATGAAATCGATCGTCTTTTTAGTCATTCTTAAAGAGAGAGTCTACAAACTGGCGCTTATTAAACAGCTGGAGGTCTTCCATTCCTTCTCCTAATCCGATATACTTCACAGGTACTTTCAGCTGGTCGCTGATACCAATAACCACACCACCTTTAGCGGTTCCATCGAGTTTGGTGATGGCGAGAGACGTGATCTGTGTGACGGCAGAGAACTGCTTTGCCTGCTCAAAAGCGTTCTGTCCTGTACTGCCATCGAGTACGAGCATGACCTCATCGGGAGCCTCAGGCAATACTTTCTTCATCACATCCTTGATCTTCTTCAGCTCGTTCATCAGTCCAACTTTATTATGCAGACGACCGGCAGTATCAATCAGAACGACATCCGCGCCATTCGCCTTGGCGGAACTCAGCGTGTCGAAAGCCACAGAGGCAGGGTCACTGCCCATCTGCTGTTTGACGACAGGAACACCAACACGCTCACCCCAGATGCACAACTGCTCCACGGCAGCGGCACGGAAGGTATCTGCGGCACCAAGATATACCTTCTTACCAGCCTGCTTAAACTGCCAGGCGAGTTTGCCGATGGTGGTGGTCTTACCCACACCATTCACACCAACGACCAAGATAACGTATGGTTTATGATCGGAAGGCAAGTCCCAGTTATCGTTATCCTCAGAGTTGTTCTCTGCCAATAAAGCAGCGATTTCATCACGAAGGATGCCGTTCAGCTCACTGGTGCTGACATATTTGTCACGAGCGACACGCTCCTCAATACGCTGAATAATCTTCAAGGTGGTATCGACACCCACATCACTGGTGATCAACACTTCCTCCAAATCATCCAACACGTCGTCATCTACCTTCGACTTACCAGCCACCGCACGTGCCAGTTTGTCGAACACACTCGTCTTGGTCTTCTCCAGTCCTTTGTCGAGTGTCTCCTTTTTATCCTTATTAAAGAAGCCAAATATACCCATAATATCTCAAAACAATCGATTTAATCGGTGCAAAGATACAAAAAAAAGCCGAAACCATGAAAGATTTCGGCTTTTTCTATATTACTCTATAGATATTAGTTCTTAAAGAAGTCCTTAACCTCCTCGTTAGGAACCATCTGCTCATCGAAGATGTAAGCACCAGTCTTAGGGCTCTTTACCATCTTGATAACCTTTGTGTAAGCGCGACCATCCTTTGAGCCTTCATGGAGGGTAGCGACGGTTTTCTTTGCCATGCTTTAAACAGATTATTTAATCTCCTTGTGCACAGTCATGCGCTTCAGGATGGGGTTATACTTCTTCAATTCCATTCTCTCAGGAGTGTTCTTACGGTTCTTGGTCGTGATATAACGACTTGTTCCGGGCAGTCCACTCTCCTTCATCTCGGTGCACTCCAGGATCACCTGAACGCGATTACCTTTAGCTTTCTTGCCTGCCATGTGTTAGTCTCCTATAACTTTAATGTCCTTCCAGTCTACATAACCTTTAGCAACAGCCTGCTTCAGGGCAGCGTCCAGACCTACCTTATTAATCATACGCAGACCAGCGGCGCTGATCTTCAACTGAATCCAGCAAGCCTCCTCTACATAGTAGAACTTCTTGCTGAACAGGTTTACATCAAAGCTGCGCTTTGTGCGGTGCTTTGAGTGAGACACATTATTACCAATCTGTGCCTTCTTTCCCGTAATCTGACAAATTTTAGACATTTCTATCTACTTTTTCTAGTTCCTAAATTGTAACTTACTCCAAACAGGGTGCAAAGGTACGAAAAAGTTTAGAGTTTAGAGTTTAAACTTTAGAGTTTTCTCTTCCTCTTAATATTTTTTAACTTCTTCTATATATCCTGTCTCTGCTTTAAGAAAGTCAAGAAACATCTGCATCGCTTTATTGGTAGCAATAGCGAGGTTGATATCACGACCATGGTCCTCCTCCACTTTCAGGGTCACTTGCTTCTCGGGGGAGCCGCAGGCGAGCCAGATGGTTCCCACAGGAATATCTTTGGTACCCCCTGTAGGTCCTGCGAAACCTGTCGCGGAGATGGCAAAGTCTGTGTTCATCGCTTTGCAGGCACCAGCAACCAGCTGACGTGCAACTTCCTCACAGACAGCAGTCTGCTCTTCCAGCACTTGTGGGTCAACACCTAACAGTCGCTCCTTGATCTCATCCACATAACAGACGATACCTCCCTTGAAATACTTGGAGGCGCCGGGTATGGAGATAAGTGACTCAGCGATGCGTCCACCCGTACAACTCTCTGCCGTAGCAACAGTTTTCTCAATCTCCCAGAGAATCTGACTTACTTCCCTGCTGATAATCTTACTTTCAAAATCCAACATAGTCGATGTATTTTATTTGAATGTTACTTTCGAGAAGGCTGGCGCGTCAATAGGACACGTCTCACCGTCGAGATATTTGTAATAGCCCACGATACCGATCATGGCGGCATTATCCGTCGTATAGCTGAACTTCGGGATATAGATGGTCCAGCCAAACCGTTTGGCATGGTCGTAGAAAGCATTACGCAGTCCGTTATTGGCACTCACGCCACCAGCGACGGCGACATGCTTGATACCCGTCTGTTTGACGGCAAGGCGCAGCTTCTTCATCAGGATATCGACAATCGTCCATTCCAACGAGGCAGCGATATCCTCTTTGTGATGCTCGATGAAATCGGGGTCTTCCTCCACCCATTTCCGCATATTATAAAGGAAAGAGGTCTTGAGTCCCGAGAAGCTATAGTCGAGTCCGGGGATGTGCGGCTCCGCAAACTGGTATGCCTTGGGGTTACCCTGACGAGCCAGCCGGTCGATGATAGGACCACCGGGGTAGCCGAGTCCCATCACCTTCGAGCATTTGTCGATAGCCTCCCCTGCCGCATCGTCAATCGTCTGTCCCAACACCTCCATATCGTTATAGGCGTTCACCTTGACTATCTGGGAGTTACCACCGCTGACCAGCAGACACAGGAAAGGCAGCGGGGGCTGGTTGGTATCATCCTCTGACTCTTTGATGAAATGCGCCATCACATGTCCTTGCAGGTGATTCACGTCAATCAGGGGAATACCCAGTGAGCGGGCAAAACCCTTGGCGAAGCTGACACCTACCAATAACGAGCCCATCAAGCCCGGTCCTCGGGTGAAGGCAACAGCCGTCAACTGCTCTTTCGTAATACCAGCTTTCTTGATGGCTTGGTCAACGACAGGCACCACATTCTGCTGATGGGCACGAGAGGCAAGTTCCGGCACCACACCGCCGTATGCCTCATGGACAGCCTGTGACGCTGTCACGTTCGACAGCAATACGCCATCCTTCAGAACGGCAGCCGATGTATCGTCGCAGCTGGACTCTATACCTAATATATATATATTCTTAGTCATTTCGATATTTGCGGTATTTCGGGATCTCGGTATCTCGAGATCTCGGTATCTCGATATTTCGGGATCTCGGAATCTCGATATTCCAAGCATCAATAAGTCAAAACCTCTACGCCATGCTCGGTCATCAGCAGGGTGTGCTCCCATTGTGCACTGGGCTGCTCATCCTCCGAGATCACTTCCCAGCCATAGGGGTCGTCAGCATCAATAAAGACCTTCCACGTACCCATGTTAATCATCGGCTCGATGGTGAACACCATGCCAGGAACCAGTAACATGCCGGCCTTCTTCTGGGCGAAATGGCAAACCTCAGGCTCCTCGTGGAAATGAAGACCCACGCCATGACCGCATAAGTCACGCACCACCCCGTAGTGGTATTTCTTCGCATGCTTCTCGATAGCCTTGCCGATCTCGTTGACGAAACCCCATGGTTTTGCTGCCTCCATACCAATCTCCAGACATTCCTTCGTCACCCTGACAAGTTGCTCCTTCTCGGGGGTCGTCTTGCCGATGATGAACATACGGGAGGCATCCGCATAATAGCCGTCGAGTATCGTGGTGAAGTCGACATTGATGATGTCACCCTCCTCCAAGATGTCCGTTGCCTTGGGAATACCATGACACACTACCTCGTTGATACTGGTGCAGACACTCATGGGGAAACCCTCATAATTCAGACAGGCAGGGATGGCACCATGCTGATCACAGTAGTCACGACATAGCCGGTCTATCTCCAGAGTCGACATGCCAGCATGTATCTCCTTCTCTATCAAGTCTAACACCCCTGTGTTGACCACACCGGCACGACGGATACCCTCTATCTGCTCGGGTGTCTTGATCAGGTCACGAGTAGGAACCAAAGCCCCTTTGTTCTCCAGATACATGATCCGCTTATCAAACTCGGTAGGTTGTTCTCCTGGTTTACAATGCCATCTTCTTTTCATTTCTTTTCGTAATTTGTGTGCAAAGTTACTACTTTTTTTTGAATATGGCACGGTATTTGCAATATTTAGTGCAGAAGTTACATAGAAGTTAACTATATAATAATAAATAAGGTATATGCAGAAAGGTAATATCGGGGTTACTACAGAGAACATCTTCCCCGTCATCAAAAAGTTCCTCTACTCAGATCATGAGATATTCCTCCGTGAGATGGTCAGCAATGCTGTTGACGCTACTCAGAAGTTAAAGACCCTGAAAGAGCAGGGTGAGTTCAAGGGTGAGTTGGGCGACCTTGCCGTCCATATCAGTCTGGACACCGACAAAGGCACGATTACCATCAGTGACCGTGGTATCGGTATGACGGAGGAGGAGATCGATAAGTATATCAACCAGATCGCTTTCTCGGGTGTCAACGACTTCTTAGAGAAGTACAAGGACAATGCCAACAACATCATCGGACACTTCGGACTGGGCTTCTATTCCTCGTTCATGGTATCGAAGAAGGTGGAGATTGTCACTAAATCGTATAAGGACGATGCCAAGGCAGTGAAATGGAGTTGCGACGGCAGTCCTGCCTACGAGATTGACGAGGCGGAGAAGGAAGACCGCGGCTCTGACATCATCCTGTATATCGATGACGACTGCAAGGAGTATTTGGAGAAGCAGAAGATCCAGGAGCTGCTGAACAAATACTGTAAGTTCATGGCTGTCCCCGTTGCTTTCGGCAAGAAGCAGGAGTGGTCTTCTGACGAGAAGAAGATGGTGGACACCGCTGAGGATAATATTATTAATAATGTGGAGCCGCTGTGGACCAAGACACCGTCTAATCTGAAGGACGAGGACTATAAGAGTTTCTACCGTACCCTCTACCCTATGAGCGACGAGCCGATGTTCTGGATTCACCTGAACGTGGACTATCCTTTCAACCTGACGGGTATTCTCTACTTCCCACGTATCAAGTCGAATATCGATTTGCAGCGCAATAAGATACAGCTCTATTGCAACCAGGTGTTTGTGACAGACCAGGTGGAGGGCATCGTCCCTGAGTTCCTGACCCTGTTGCATGGTGTCATCGACTCCCCGGATATCCCTCTGAACGTCTCTCGCTCTTACTTGCAGAGCGACCGTGACGTGAAGAAGATCTCCACCTATATCACCAAGAAGGTTGCAGACCGCCTGCAGAGCATCTTCAAGGAGGACCGCAAGCAGTATGAGGAGAAATGGGATGACCTGAAACTCTTCATCAATTACGGTATGCTCTCCGAGGAGAGTTTCTACGACCGTGCCAAGGACTTCGCCCTGATGAAGGACACGGATGGTAAATACTTCACCTTTGACGAGTATAAGACACTCATTGAAGGCGCACAGAAAGACAAGGACGACACCCTCGTCTACCTCTATGCCACTGACAAGGAGGAGCAGTACAGTTATATCCAGGCGGCAAAGGACAAGGGCTATTCCGTACTGTTGCTTGACGGACAACTTGACGTTCCTGCCATCCAGATGCTGGAGCAGAAGTTTGAGAAGAGCCGCTTCACCCGTGTCGACAGTGATATCATCGAGCGACTGATTGTGAAGGATGACACTCCTAAGTCGACACTGACAGAGGATGAGTCTGCCAATTTGTCATCGGTATTCCGCTCACAGATGCCAAATATGGAGAAGACGGAGTTCATGGTGGAGGTACAGTCATTGGGTGAGCAGGCTCGTCCTGTGATGATTACCCAGAACGAGTATATGCGTCGTATGAAGGAGATGAGCCGTTTCCAGCCGGGCATGAACTTCTATGCGCAGATGCCCGACTCGATGAACCTCGTCCTGAACAGCGACCACCCGTTGGTAAAGCGTGTGCTTGACGAGTGCAAGACCTCAACCGAGGAGGCTTTGAAGCCAGTGGATGCTGAGCTGAAGGGACAGGAGGCTCGTCTTGCCGCCATCCGTCAGGCTCAGGACAAGAAGAAGGCTGAGGAACTGACACAGGAGGAGAAAGATGACAAGACGAATACGGAGAAGGCTATCCAGGAGCAGAAAGACAAGAAGCAACAGATTCTCGCCGACTATGCGAAGGGCAACTCCATCGTTCACCAGCTCATCGACCTCGCCCTGTTGCAGAACGGTATGCTGAAAGGTGAGGCACTCGACAAGTTCCTGAAGCGAAGCGTCGACTTAATCAAGTAAAAGAGAGAAGGGTCTCCGATTACACATAGAAAAGCCTCCGATCGAAGAGAGCAAAGTCTTGCATCTCTGATCGGAGGCTTTACTATGTGTGAGCGGAGCCTTTAGTATCTGCGATCGGAGGCATCGCTATCAACAAAAGAAGAGACCAGACTTCTTGTCTTGGTCTCTTCTTTTTGTGACTTTCGTCTTTCTTTTGTGACTCCCGCGGGATTCAAACCCACAACCTTCTGATCCGTAGTCAGATGCTCTATTCAGTTGAGCTAGGGAGCCTCCCTCTTGTTTTGCGGTTGCAAAGGTACGCACTTTTTATGTAACCGCCAAACTTTTTGGGAACTTTTTTTTGGAAAACTTTCAAATCAGAGGGGCATCCCTAAGATTTTATTCAGGATTTCACTGTCTGCATCCTCTTCATCTAATGAGAACTCTTTAGAGCCTGCAATACCATGGTAGCTACCTGCAAGGAGGGTTGCCTGCTGTTGCAGGTCAACCTCCTCGATGATAGGACTTATATACTTTTTCTTCATATACTTATTATCTTTTAAATTACTTGTTGATATACTTCTTACCGTTGTGGATGAAGATGCCCTTCGTAGCAGGCTTATCGATACGACGACCACTCAGGTCATACCATATGTTCTGTCCTTCGAAGCCATCTGTCAATACAGAGCGCAACCCGGTCGTGCCATCGCCATCCCAGATGATTGCGAAACGAGAGGCAGCAGAAGTTGTCTTAAAGAAGGCACGGAAAGGAGGAACTTTCGAGCCAGGACCCATCTTCACGAAGTCGCCCGTCTTGATGTCGTCACCCTCGTCATCACCTGCATAGCAGTACATGCCATCCTCGTAGTCTTTCACTTCGAAAGTACCTTGGAGTTTAGCATCAGAAGGTACAGAGAGTTTTTTAACCGTCGTGTTCTTTACCTCTAACTCAGAGACACCATCCTTTGGTATGAATACGTATGCCGTATTTGCCTCAACAGTAGCGGCTTTTGACAATGTCACATCCAGATTCTCTGTGTCAACAGCAGAGATCGTCCAGAACTCACCATAGTCGGCTGGGTTGCTGATACCGAATGGCAGATAGACGGTAGAGGAAACCTTGCCGAATGTACGCTCCAGCTTCGCATTGGCAGCAGTGAATTCTTTCACATTGTCTATCAACTCGAACGCCTTCGTGTTATCATCGGCACCGTTAAGAACCATCTTCTCGCAGACTTTACCGATGATGACATTAGACTCCGAAGAAGTATTACCTGCTGGCAGATAGATCAGTGTAGACCCTGGGAATCCTTCGAAGGCTCCTGACTTACGGCTGACGTCCTTACCAACAATACATGTCTTGGTCAGGTCGATAAATGGAACATTCTCATACAAAGCACGACGTGAAGCAGCACTGCCACCTTTGATAAACGCTGTGGCATCGATATCCGTCACAGAAGCATCGTCAACAGTAATACCACCAGTAGCACCATATGACACCATATCTGCTGTACACATCTTATAACTTGAAGGAACGACAGCCGGGGTAGCAATGTCTCCCTCACTACTTGATACTTTCAGTGATCCCAGTCCGCCGCCAATACCAGACTTCGGACCGATTCGGTGTGAGCCTCTGCTTGAAGCTGCCTTTGCTGTCAAATACAGATAAACGTAAGTAGACTTCGAAACAGCATAATCTATCGAGAACGCAGTATTGTTATTGTCTACCTTATTAATAACGGTGACAGGATCCTGAGCACCCACCGTCAAATGGAACTCACGGTCAGGAGCTGTATTGGTATCCAATGTAATCTTTCCAGTACCAGCAGGTACCATGAAGGTCAGACCATTATATTGTTCTGCATAAGCATTTGTACCAGGTAACAGCAATCCAGTTTCTACCGACAGATTAACAGCAGCCACATCTTTGTCAGTCATCACGCTGTTACTGTTTAGTACAATCTGTTTCGTCTTTGTGTCATAACCATCGTCAGCGGCATCAGCTGTTTGCGTATCATGCAAAGTATAGAGCACATTATTGATGATGGTATTTGTCAACGGACTTGACACAACAGCTGCATTTTCCCCTGTCGGATTGCTATAGTCAAGATTGGTCTCAACGCCCTGTGTTGTCTCTGTCACATTATCAATAATCAGGTTCAGAGGTGCACCAATGGTCGCATTGGAGATGGCAGCCTCAGTACCAATAAGTGACTCAGCACCTTCTGGTATCAGGATGGCAAGTGGCTGTACAATATCTACACTATTGAAACCAGTAACGACACCATTACCATATTCTCCCAGTGTCAGCTTGCCAGGATTGTTGTAAGCAGTCTCGATAGTAAGCTTAGGCATCTGCTGACCTGTATCCATGATATGTGTGACCGTATTCTCGCCGATAAGGAACACCTTCAGTTCCCCACCCTCGCTCAACGATGTCTCGATGCTGGTCAATGCAGCATGGTCAAGTATCAGCGTTTTGTTACCGTCGAACCGAACGCTCTTTGTGACATCACCCAGCACGTTAGCACGGTTATTCTCGTTGATAGTTGTGCCATTAACGACAATGCCATAAGTCGTTGGAGCCTGTACTTCAAGAGTAAACTGCAAGGGATAACCGCCTCTTGAATAATCCTCACGATTTAAAATGGTATAGGAGAGCTCCGCATCTGCACCAACAATTGTATTCAGATAAGCAGTAACAGTACAGGTACCGCTCAGTACATCATTGCTTACCACAATTTCCTTATTCTGTCCTATATATGCAGGAGCTGCCGTCTCATTCGTACTGATAGATACATCCTGTATAGACAATCCATCACCAATGGCAGGTACTATACTCGGAAGGTCTACTGTCTGATTATCAATCTGCTGGTTCTTTACTGTTACTGTTGATGCAAAACCGAATAACTTACCGGTAATAGTCGCACTCTTAAAGTCACCATTCTGAGCATAAGCCGTCACAGTGCAAGGTCCTTCCAAAGTCACATATGGCTCTTGAACATTCAGTTCCGTCTCTTCAATATCTTCTAAGGAAGAATCCACATAGTCAATTGAATAGAAGACTTTACTAACATCATCATATTCAAAACCAATCATCTGATTCTCCTCAACAAACATAGAAGGAGGATCCAACGCATCATCACTCAAACGAACATCTCCAGCTTCTTCGCCCTTGACATCCAAAAGTCCATAACCTTCACCATAACCAAAGTTGCCAACATCATAAGTATAGTTATTTCCCCAATCCCAGTGAATTCCAGTAAGAGTCAGGGTTTTGAAATCTCTAATAGCACGACTTCCTGAGAAATACAAAGAACATTCATCCTCTCCTTTCTCGATAGTCAGTGTGGCGACAGCCTCTGATCTGATTGCCGTACATGAGTCTTTACTACATTCTAATTTATTATTACCCTTAATTACTATTGTAAGGTCACTCAATCTACTAACAATACAACCATTTGAATCGGCAAATCCATTCACTGATGCATTATCTAATGTCAACTTGTTCGTTGAGGGATCAAATGATATCGTACCACTAATGTTATCACCTGTAATCGCTTCAGCATTCTCACTTGTCACAGCGACACCGCCGACAGAAAGTCCATAATCAGTCTGCGCCCACATCGATTGTGGCAAGAGGGCCAGCAACGTTACGAGCAACGAGAGGGAACGCCCACTCGGCTTCACATGGTTAAGTAATCGTTTTTTCTCCATAATCGTGAATTATTTTGTTTATTATTTCTTGTGTTCTGGCATCTAATTTAGTTTGTCCACATTGACGATGCAAAGTTATAAAAAAAGTCGGAAAAATGTAACACAATTAGTAATAAATATGCTATTCTTTTATGTTCGCTTTGGAATAATCTTAACAAAGTGCCTCTGTAGAATCGCTTGAAATCCAGCAACTGCCAAGTTGGTCGCAAATACGCGAAAATAGAGCGGTTTTGCTAATGCGTTGAGTGAGAATCAGTTAGGCATTTTGTTCCCTTTTTAAGACTCGAAAAAGCAGCCAAAAAGCGTAAAAAACGGCACTTTTTACCCCTATTTTCGGCTTACGAAGGCGGCACTTTCGACCAAGGAAGTCGGTACCTTCGGGGTCGAAAGGTACCGACTAACGACCCGAAAGGTTACTTCAAACTCATTTTTTGCTTGATTGAAACAATTTGGGAGCTTCTATTTTCCCAGAAGCTCCCAAAATCCGGACATAAATTTCGACAAATTATCTTGACAAAATTAATTTATTGATTACATCGGCAAGGTCAGCACGAAGCGGGCACCCTTACCAGTGTTGGTGGTGTCAAGCACCAAGTCACCCCCTAAGCGGCGTGCGATGCTGCGGGCAAAGGTCAAACCGAGACCCTGACCGTCGAAATAGCTATTCAGTTTAACGAACGGCTCGAAGATATGCTCAGCCTCGTTGGCAGGAACACCCATTCCCGTATCCTCTACGGCATAAGTAATCTTCGACTCCTGCAGGTCTGCATCCACATTCAGTGTGACAGTACCGTCGGTCGTGAACTTCTTCGCATTATCTAGTACTAACGCAAGGGCATGAGCGGCTTGCTTCTCGTTGGTCTGCAGCATAGAGGCAGCCTGTGGACTAACCTTCACCTCGAAGGTGAAATACTGACACTTGTCGATAGCCGACTCAGCGACAGCCTTTTTAGCCACCTGCTCCGCAACGATATTGTCGGCACGCTCGATAGCATCCTCGCTACCCATGTCGTTGATATCCTGAATGCCATAAACCAATCCTGTGAGAGGAGCAGCGACAGAAGCATCCATCTTCTCCAACTCCTTTGCCATCTTCTGCACAATCTGCTGAAGACACTCCTTATTGGTACGCATAGCCTCCGCATTGCCGGCACTCGCCTTCTGCAGGTCAGCATTCTGTTTCTCCAAGAAACTGTTACGCTCCTCCAGCTTACGGCTGTTCTCCTCCATCTTGTCGTAGAGGTCGAGCGCCTGCTCATAACCCTCACCGACATTCTCGAAGTTCTTCTGAAGACTGCGATAGTCCTCCAACAACTGCTGCTGCTCGTCCACACGACGCTGGTAGTCTCTCAGCAATGTCTCCTGCTCGCCAGCCTGGTCACGGCTTCCCTTAACCTGGAAAAACAAAGCGACAGCGAGGACTGCAACAACGACAACTAATGCAATAATAACCCAAATCATAGCAGATTAGTCTTTTCTCTGTTCTACTTTCATAAACTTCGTAAAGCCAGTCATATTCAGCACCTTATAAATCTCAGGGCTTACATTGGTCATCTTAAACTGACCCTTCTGCTGCATCACTGTACGCATGGTCTTCTGAATCACGCGAAGACCAGAGCTTGCCATATAATTCAGCTCTGAGCAATCCATCTCCAAATCTACACCGCCATCAGCGAGTGCTGGTTCAATGTCACGTTCAAACTCACCAGCATTCATGGTGTCGATACGCTGTCCTGTCTTAATGATGGTCTTACCATCCTGTTTCAAAATCTGTGTCATAGTCTTTTAATTATTTTATTGATTATTACTTCAATTATTTTGAATCCTTCAATTCTACTTAATGTCCTTCTTCATCGTCAGCAGGTTCTTACCCTCCAGTCGCTGGTAAGTCACCTCATTCATGATGTTCTTAACGATAAAGATACCCATACCCCCTAAGTCACGCTCAGCAGGATTGACATCCATGTCTGCAGACTCACTAAGAGTTGGATCAAACTCCCTTCCGCGATCACTCAATACGAAAGTGAGTTCTTTGCCTTTAGTTTCAGCCTTCAGCTCAATATCGGCTTCCGTTCCTTCGGGATACGCATAGGAGATGACATTAACCACCATCTCCTCAATAACAAGGTTGAGGTTCATCTGGAGTTCCATGTCGAGTCCCAGCTCTTCACCGATCTCTTCAACAAACTGGTTCACTCGTACCAGCTCGTCCATTCGGTTTTTAATACTGATTTCTTTCTCCATATAGTTAATTTATAATTTAGGTAAGTTTCCCTTTATCTTCACACACAGCATCGTGAGGTCGTCACTCTGCTCGGCACCATTGGCATGACGAACCACATCGGCTTTCATCATCTCGACAGTCTGCTGGGAGCTGACGAACTCATGCTTCTCCAACATCTCCAGCAGCAGGTCGTCACCATACTGCTCCTGCTTGTCATTCTCTGCCTCATTCAAACCGTCACTATAGACGAAGAACGGACAACCGCTGATATCGTCGACATGCTCTCCCTCATAAGGAAGACCAGCCCACAAGCCTAATGGTGCATTAGGCTGCATCTCCAGGAAATGAGTGGTACCGTCGGGCATCTTGATAACAGGAGGGTTATGACCTGCGTTACAGAAGTCGAGTCGTCCTGTCTGCAAATCGGCAATACCAATGAACATCGTCACGAACATACCGCTGTCGTTATCTTCCGACAAGGCGTTATTCAATTTGTCTGCAATCTCCGCCGCCGGCAGTCCCTGCTGTGATACCACACGGAACAGGTTACGTGCCACCGCCATAAACAATGACGCAGGCACACCCTTTCCACTCACGTCACCCAAACAGAAATAGAGCTTATCGTCAAGCAGGATGAAGTCATAGAGGTCACCACCTACCGCCTTTGCCGGGGTCATCGACGCAAAGAGGTCGATATCCGTACGCTCCGGGAATGGAGGGAACTTCTGGGGAATCATGCTCTGCTGGATGTCACGGGCAATACGGAGGTCACTCTCTATACGCTCCTTCGCTGTTGTCGTCTCCTCCAACTGGTCGTAAGCCGTCAACAGCTCCTCGTGGGTTGTCTGTAGTTTCTCATGAGCAACCTTCAAACGCTTGGCGGCGATATAACGGAAGATACTGAAGATAACCAGGGCGAGGATGATCAGTCCCACGATGATCATGGTGTTGCGGAACTGAGCACGCTCTTTCTCCATTTCCAACTCATCCACTTTGAACAGCGTGTTCATCTCATTGAGCTGGTTCTTGGTGTCGGCATTACTGATGGAGTCCTTGACAACATACATCTCCCGATACAAGCCCGATGACTCCTCATAACGTCCGATACGTGACAAGATGTCTGCACGCTGGAAAGCCACCGACAGGTAAATTGCCTTATCCTCGTCGGGACTTATCAGTCGCATACGATGGTCATTCAACTGCAAAGCCTCGGCGTAATGTCCCTGCTGCAGCAACAGTTGTGCTTTATTAAACAGCCATGTGACTCCCTCGTAGTTCTCCTCGGAGGTCAGACACCGATGGGCTTCCTCCAAGATGGTCTCTGCCGAGGAGTCGTCTCCATTACCCATCGCTGCCTGAGCACAGGCTATATGATAGTAGAACCAGAGAATTTTCTTCTCCTCATCAGATAATTTGTACTGCTGGGTAAAGTTGTCAAGGAACTGTTTCCATTGTACGACGAACTGCTCCAACTCCTTGAACTTCTTTTGCTCATTAAGCACATCACCATAATAGGAATAAACCTCCTGGGTAATCATTGGTATGGGTGACAACTCGGAGAGAATCTGAAGACCTTTCAGATAGGAGTCGGCACTCTGTTCGAGGTTATTCATATTCAGATAGACATTACCCATCGTATAATAGGCAATACCCATACCATACTTATTGTCACGCTTCATAGCGTCGTTGAACATTGACTGCACCTCACGCAATGCCGTTGTCTGACTCCTGCTATAATATATATAGGTGTTAATCAAGTAGGACCATACCTCATAGTACTTGTCCCACTGACCGAGGGACCTTAACGTCTCTAAGTCTTTCGGCACATGAGCATAGACAGAATCACTCATGGCATTATTATAGAATGTCAAGGTACGAGTTAAGAGTGCCGTCGCCAGTTTCTCTTCGTCGTGTGTCCGACGGCTCTCATCAATGACCTTATCAAGCGCTTGAAGCCGATCAGACATGTCATCCGCTTGAAGAGGTATGATGACGCTCCCCAAGAGACAAATGGCAATAGTCAATACGGCTTTTCTCATATTTAATATAATAATATAGGGCTTACACGATGATTCTGGTCTTATGGTAGTTCTCCCTGAACTCAGAGGGGGAGCAGTTCTTCTTTTTCTTAAAGATGCGGTTGAAGTTACTGAGGTTGTTAAAGCCACACGAGAAACTGATCTCCGCAATACTCTTGGTCGTGTCTACCAGCATCCGGCTGGCATATCCCAAGCGAAGGTCAATGATATACTCACTGAGATTCCTTCCTGTATGTAACTTAAAGAACCGACTGAAAGCCGATGGACTCATACCTGCGATATCCGCCATGGTGGCAAGACGAATCTCGTCCATATAGTTCTTGCTGATATAGTTCTTGACCTTCAGGATACGACGAGAGTCACTCTCCGCCTCTACTTTCGCATAACTGCTGGTAGCAAGGGCTCGTGAACCGTCGCATTTAGAGAGCTCGTAAAGGATCGTCATGAACTGAGTGACTGCATAGAAGCCGTCTTTAATCGTACTCAGCGTGTCTACAAGATGATAGACATGCATGATGGCATCGAGCGGAAAACTAAGTCCCTTGCGTGCTTCCATCATCATCTTACGCATGGACACAAAAGGGTTGTGGGAAAGGAAACCGTCCTCGCTCAGATCAAAATAAAACTGAACGGTCACCTCACGGATATTGTCACTCGTACAGGTGTTTTGCTCCCACACATGCTCCAAGTCGGGACTGGTAATCAGCACCATGTCATACTCGCCGATGACCTCATTAGAGTCACCCACGATACGGCGCACGCCGGGAGCATGCTCCACAAAATTCAGTTCAAAGACCTCATGATTGTGAATAGGATAGGTGAACTCTTTCTTCCTGCGATCAGCAATATAGAGAGAATCCTTACCCATCATCAAAGGTGTTATTTCACGAATAACCCTACTCTCCTCCATTCACTTAAATCTTTAGTTCTTTCATGATTTCACTCATTCGCTGTAATGTAGAGATACGCGTCGGCACTAATGGCAGACGGAGCACATTCTGGATATATCCCATCTCGTGAAGCATTGCCTTCACACCTGCCGGGTTACCATCAACAAAGAGCAAAGAGAAAAGATCGATGAAACGATGGTGTATCTTACGGGCACCATCATACTCGCCTTTCATCTGTAAGCGAATCATCTTGGAGAACTCACGGGGTAATGCGTTACCTATCACACTGATGACACCTACCGCGCCACAGGAAATCATGGGGAACGTCAAGGCATCATCACCGGAAATAACATCAAAATCCTTGGGCTTGTTCTTGATGATCTCATCCACCTGCTCCAAATTACCACTTGCCTCTTTGATGGCGACGATATTCTGACAGTCACGAGCCAGACGAACCGTAGTCTCCGCCTTCATGTTAACACCAGTTCTGCCAGGGACATTATAAAGCACAACAGGGAGCGTGGTAGCTGCCGCTATCGTCTTGAAATGCTGATAAAGTCCTTCCTGAGAGGGCTTGTTGTAATAAGGGCATACACTTAAGATGCCATCAACGCCTTTAAAGTCACGAGTCTTTAGTTCCTGAACAATCTCTGCGGTATTATAACCGCCACACCCTACAAGGATAGGCACCTTACCAGCTACCAGACTTACAACCAAGTCCTTAATCTTTTGCTTTTCCTCTACTGTTAAAGTCGGTGTCTCACCTGTGGTCGCAAGGATACAGAAAAAATCAGCCCCGTTGTCAAGCTGATACTCTACCAGACGAATCAGCGACTTATAATCAACCGATCCGTCTTCTAAGAAAGGGGTTATCAGTGCAATACCTAATCCTCTGAAGATATTATGTACCATAATAGAAATATATTTCTGTGTGCAAAAGTACACAAAAATATCGAAAACAGTAACGGTTTAATCGAAAAATTTATAGAATCATAGCGATTTAATACCAACATAAATAGTCACACTGATGAATTCATCAATGTGACCACTTATTTTAGTATGTGACAAACTTACAATTTACGCAGTACGACAGCTGAGCGAGCTGGGATATATAACTTCAGCCACTCTTTATGATCCTCCACATAAAGTGGGTCATAATTAGTGACGTGTGTCACACTGTCATCCGCAAAGCCATTACCACCGAACTCCTTGGCATCGGTATTAAGCACTACTTCATAGGAGCCTGTAGGAACAAGGAATCCATAGTCGGTGTATGAACGTGTCGGTGAGAAATTGAAGACAAAGACAAGGTCACCACGCATATAGCAAAGAACCTGATCACCATCATCATGCCAGATCTCTGTGACTGGTGTGGCCTGGAAATTCTTCTGACTCTTAATGACTTCGAGCATCTTACGGTCGAAGTCGCCCAACCAGTGATAGCAGAGTTCTTTATTGTCAACAAGATTCCACTGACGACGGGCATACTTATAACTCCAGCCGTTGCCTTCACGTGGGAAGTCAATCCACTCTGGATGACCAAATTCATTACCCATGAAGTTCAGATAACCACCATTGATAGCACCTGCGGTTACCAGTCGGATCATCTTATGAAGGGCGATACCACGATGTACCATATCATTCTCGTCACCTTTCTTGAAATGCCAGTACATATCAGCATCTATCAAACGGAAGATGATGGTCTTATCACCAACCAAAGCCTGGTCGTGGCTCTCACAATAAGAGATGGTCTTCTCGTCCGGGCGACGGTTCTTAACCTCCCAGAAGATGCTGCATACGTTGATGTCCTCATCACGAACCTCTTTGATCGTCTTGATCCAGTAATCGGGGATATTCATTGCCATACGGTAGTCGAAACCATAACCGCCATCCTCAAACTTAGCGGCAAGACCAGGCATTCCGGAAACTTCCTCAGCGATAGTGATTGCTTGTGGGTTCACTTCGTGTATCAGACAGTTGGCAAGCGTCAGGTAGCAGATAGCATTATCATCCTCATGACCATTGAAATAGTCACCATATCCACCAAACGCCTCTCCCAGACCATGAGAGTAATAGAGCATAGATGTCACACCATCAAAGCGGAATCCGTCAAACTTATACTCTTCCAACCAATATTTACAGTTAGAAAGGAGGAAATGAAGGACATCATCCTTACCATAGTCAAAGCATAAAGAGTCCCATGCGGGATGCTCATGACGGTCACCAGGATAGAAGAACTGATTAGGATCACCGGCAAGATTGCCCAATCCCTCTACCTCATTCTTCACGGCATGAGAGTGAACAATGTCCATAATCACGGCAATACCCATCTTATGGGCGGTATCTATCATCTCTTTCAACTCCTCTGGGGTACCGAAACGACTGGAGGGAGCGAAGAAGCTTGACACATGATAACCAAAAGAACCATAATATGGATGCTCCTGGATAGCCATCACCTGAATAGCGTTATAGCCGTCCTTCTTGACACGGGGCAGGACATTCTCTGTAAATTCTTTATAACTTCCGACTTTCTCCGCATCTTGTCCCATACCAACATGGCACTCGTATATCAACAATGGACTCTTGTTCGGCTTGAAATTCTTTTTCTTGAAGACATAAGGTGTCTCGGGATTCCATACTTGTGCGGAGAATATCTTCGTCTGCTCATCTTGAACAACACGACGGCACCATGCAGGAATACGCTCTCCTTCTCCCCCATTCCACTTGACCTTCATCTTATAAAGGTCACCATGCTTGATGGCTTTCTCGGAGAGTTTCAGTTCCCAGTTTCCTGTTCCCTCTATACGCTTACACTTGTATTTCTCGTTTTCCTGCCAGTTGTTGAAATCACCAATCAGATATATCTCTGTTGCATTAGGAGTCCACTCACGGAACACCCATCCCTTAGTGAGTTTATGAAGACCGAAATAGAGATGTCCAGAAGCAAACTGTGACAATGTCTGCTTGCCATTTTTAGTCAACTGCCCTATTTTCCACAATGCATGATCGTGACGACCACGAATAGCCCCCTCAAAAGGCTCCAGCCATGAGTCATCTCTAACTAAGCCAATATGTTGAGGAGCCTCAACTTTCTTTTGGGGAGTTGTCTTCTTGGGGGATGCCTTCTTAACCGCTGTTTTTTTAGTTGCCACCTTGGTAGTTGTGGCGGTTTTCTTTGTTGTTGCCATAATATTGGAGTTATGCTTTAACTTTAAATATTGCTTTCTTCAGTTCTGGAACACCAGCTATACAAGGAGCATGACCGTCTTGTGGGAAGAAGATAGCCATCATACCAGGCTGACAGGTAACATAGCTCTCTGCTGCAAGATCGGGAATCTTGGTGATATCTTTTTCTGCATTATAGGTGGCAGCAGGCAAAGCCTCACGAGGAGTATATCCATAAGTCTCTGCAGCAGAGAGAGGTATCTGGATATCAATCATTTTGTCGTGAGTCTCAATCACTGCCTCATCAGGTGTCTTTCCTTTAGCCATCTGGATATTAACGAAAAGATCTTTACCCTCAATTTCGTGCTTTCCAGTTTCGAGGGCATTCAAATCATGGTTCTTCAAGAACTCAATCACCTTTGAGAACAATGGGTTCACTGACTCATAGTTCTTTAAATTCTGTAAACTGTCGATAATCATAATAGCTTATTTTTAGTAGATTCGATTATTACTTGTCAACTTCCCTTCTGCCACGTGTATAGTTACCCGTGGCAATTATATTGCCATTGGCGTCTTTCTCAACGAAACGACCATCACGACGGTCATCTATATAAGAACCCTCAAAACGCTTGCCGTCCTTGTCCTGTTCTATAGCTGGTCCATTACGACGTCCTTCTTTAAAAACACCCTTAAACTTGGAACCGTCAGCATAACGGGCAATACCTTCACCATGAATAGTACCATCCTTAAATTGTCCTTCAAAGACATCGCCATTTTTCATGGTTAACTTACCCTTGCCGTTTGGTTTATCTTTATACCATTGACCTTGGTAAACATTACCGTTCTTCCAAATCAGCATGCCATCTCCTTGTTTGTCACCATTGAAAAAGCCACCAGTGTATTTATCTCCATTTGCATAACGGAAAACACCCTGTCCCGTTCGCTCACCTTGTGCATAATCACCCTCATAGACATCACCACTCTGGAACTTATAAATACCCTTCCCATGGGCGGAATCTTCTTTCCATTGACCTACATAAAGATCGCCATTTGAGTATTGAAAAACACCTTTTCCTTGACGGAGATTATTGACATATTGCCCATCGTATGAAGAACCGTCAGGCCAGATAAACTTTCCTTTTCCATTCTTCATATCATCCTTCCATTGTCCTTCATAGGCAGCACCACCTTTATATGTGTATTTACCCTGACCGTTCCGCTTGTCTGATTTCCATTGACCATCGTAAATATCACCATTGAAATAATACATAATGCCATGACCTTGTTGCTCATCGGCAAACCAAAGTCCCACATATTTATTATTATTCTGGAAATAAAAAGTTCCCATACCATGCTGGTGGTCTTGGAACCACTCGCCTTCATATTTCTCGCCATCAGAAAAAGTATAGGTTCCTTGTCCTTGGCGCTTTCCTTTTACATATTCTCCCTCATACCTGTCTCCATTTTTATAGACAGCACGCCCTTTGCCTTGTGGCTTTCCACCAGACATCTCACCCTGATAAGTTCCTCCATCTGCGGTAGTACATGAACCCAGCGTGATTTTCTGAGCATTAAGAGAGTAAGTAGAAAAGAGCAAAAAAATTGCTACTATATTGCGTATTTTCATCTTTAATTCAAATTTAAACTTTACAAAAGTAGAAAAAAAAGTGCGACCCTCAAAATTAATTAGGGTATATTAACGCAAGATTCAGATATTTTTGTACCTTTGCCATAAAAATGGCGAAAGTACCTATGCTTGACAAAAAAAGAAACCATTTTCTTTTGTTTTGTTCTCGCTTAATCGTACCTTTGCACAAAAATCAACAATGATGATGAAGTTTATTGCTATCATTCCTGCCCGCTATGCATCAACACGCTTTCCAGGCAAGCCTTTGGCTTTATTAGGAGGTCGTCCTGTGATACAACATGTTTATGAAAAAGCCGTCTCCGCATTAGGAGAAGCATACGTTGCCACTGACGACCAGCGTATCTTTGACGCTGTCATTGGATTTGGAGGCAAAGCTGTGATGACACGTAATGACCACAAGAGCGGAACGGATCGTATTGAGGAAGCATGTCAGAAAATTGGGACTGATGCCGATGTGATTATCAATATCCAAGGGGACGAACCATTCGTCCATGCCTCCCAATTAGACACACTATGTCATCTATTTGATCACCCACAGACTCAGATAGGAACACTGGGAAAGCCTTTTGAGTCCATGGAGGCTGTTATGAATCCAAACTCACCCAAAATAGTAACCGACAAAAATGGCTTTGCGCTTTACTTCAGCCGGTCTGTCATCCCTTTTATACGTGGCAAAGAACAAGCCGAATGGTTATCTCATTTCCCTTATTTGAAACATTTGGGTATTTATGCTTATCGCCGTGATATTCTTCATGAAGTGACACAACTCCCTCAGTCTTCCTTAGAATTAGCAGAAAGCCTTGAACAGTTACGGTGGATAGAAAACGGTTACCATATCCGTGTAGGACTTACTGAAATTGAAACCGTCGGTATTGACACGCCAGAAGATCTACAACGAGCAGAGGCATTTTTGAAAGACATGAAATGACAACGGCTATAATCAGTAAATATTAATTTAATAATGGTACAGTATTTTGTATTCTGTCAGTCTGATCTTGTTATGGAAAAGACTTCTGATGGCTACCGCATTCCTACAGAGTCACCAACTGAATTAAAGCCTTGGACTACTGTCATGAATGTTGATGGAGCAAAAGCTTTTCGAATAGAACAACCGTTAACAGGGAGTGATCGTTATGAGATGTGCGGTTTACGTCAGAGTTACTATCATCTCTCACAAGAGGACTATTTAAAGGCGGGGAAATGCCACGAACTGCTCTATTGGGACCAGAATACTAAGTTTTGTGGAGTATGCGGAGGTCTTATGAAATTCCATACTGACATTTCTAAACGCTGTGAGCATTGTGGCAAAGAAATTTGGCCTCAGTTAGCTACAGCTGTCATTGTATTAGTTCGTAAAGGACAAGAGATCCTGCTTGTACATGCTAACAATTTCCGTACAGATTTCTACGGATTAGTAGCAGGTTTCGTTGAAACAGGAGAGACCTTGGAAGAAGCTGTCCATAGGGAAGTCATGGAAGAGACAGGACTGCATATTAAAAACCTTCAGTATTTTGCATCACAGCCATGGCCTTATCCCTGTGGATTGATGGTTGGATTTACTGCGGACTATGATGGTGGAAGCATACATTTACAAAGATCTGAACTATCGAAAGGTGCCTGGTTTGATAAAGACCATTTGCCCCTGATTCCTGAAAAGCTATCCATTGCACGTCAATTAATAGACTACTGGTTAACAGGAAGTAAATAATTAAGCCTTGAAATACCAAACAACCATAGCCGATATCTGCTTGATAGTTTTCTTAGGAGCTATCTTGCCTTTCTCGCCGTTTATCCGTCAACGAACACCGATGAGGATGAACGACAAGGTGATTGTTCAAGTTCACCAACGCCCTTCTGACGATTCCATCCACCACCTTATTTTATTAAATGGAAACGAGATGGAAGAGATGAATTACTATTTCCGTGTTCACGATGTGGCAGATGAAGGATATAATCAGATTGCAGCCCGTCATACAAGACTCCAGCAACAACAGGAATACCTGAAAGCTTTAAAGAAGACACCCTATACCCAACATGTCACTTATGATACGATAGCCGCAAAAGACCGTCCTCTTATTGCGGTTAAGACAAAAGGAGGCTATTGGAAAGCAGGACGATACCATATAAAACAACTATTATATGGAAAAGGAATTGCTATTGACGCTGATGGACGGGTCGTCAGAGGATTATGGGATCATGATACTATTGTCGTAGCATGGCGTACTGACTCTCTTGGGGTATACTATGGGCAGATGGATGGCAACCTGATGGCTTCCGGACAAGGAATCTACCAAGCAAATGACTTAAACTATTATGATGGATATTGGCAAGAAGACCGCCGCCAGGGCTTTGGTTTTGAGTCCTCACCACATCATCAATTGCGTGTCGGAGAATGGAAGAATGGACGTTTCCTTGGCGAACGACTGAAATACACAACTGAACGTATTTATGGTATTGACATCTCTCGTCATCAACATGAAAAGGGACGTAAGCGATTCCCTATTCTATGGAAAAAACTGCGTATCCTTTCTTTAGGGAAGAAACACCCTACTAACGGACAGTCTTTTCCTATCTCGTTTATGTATATTAAGGCCACAGAAGGAACGACTATAAGAAATCGCTATTTCCACCAAGACTATAGACAGGCAAAGAAACACGGAATCCATGTCGGTGCTTATCATTTCTTCTCTATGTCAACAACACCACAAGCACAAGCTAACCATTTCTTAAAATACGCCAGTATTGGAAAAAATGATTTTCCGCCAGTTCTCGACGTCGAACCTTCTGAAACACAGATAAAAAACATGGGAGAAGAGGAATTGATGCGTCGTATCCGTATATGGATGGAGATAGTGGAACGCCATACAGGGAAACTTCCAATTCTTTATGTGAACCAAATGTTTATCCTTAACCACATGAAGAATGCCTCAGATATTAAAAAGAAATATAATGTCTGGATTGCTCGTTATGGTGAATATAAACCTGATGTAAAACTTGTCTATTGGCAATTATCACCAACAGGAAAAGTACAAGGTATTACAGGAGATGTGGATATTAATGTTTTCAATGGATTTCAAGGTCAATTCGACGAGTTTGTGCGTACTGGTTTTCACAAATAAAAATCTTCAGTCAAAGAATGATACTCTTTATTACCTAGAGTTAAAATCTTGTAATCACGCTCTATCGGATGCTTAACAAAAGATAGTAAATATCGTTTTACTGGTTTACTTTCTATAGTACGGACTCCCAACATATGATGAAGAAAGAAACCCACAAATGTAGCCTCATCTTCCATCCGTCTCTTATAATCAAAAGGTACAATAACAGAGAACTCACCATCATCAGACAACAACCGATAAGCAGAACACATTAATTCCGCATATGTCAAAGTATCCGTATGTCTTGCCATATTACGCTGTTGATTAGGAGCATTTAAGGAGTTGATAAAATAAGGTGGATTACAAACTATCGAGTCATACAAACCATGATGTTCCTGAACCGATTCACGCTTGACAATAATCTGGTTCTTAAAAATAGAATTCTGTACATTCATCATAGCTTGTGAGATTGCTCCCTCGTCAATGTCAATAGCGGTAACCATGGCATTCATGTTTCGTTGTGCCATCATCAAGGCAATTAAGCCCGTACCCGTACCAATATCTAATATACGATTACCGCCATTTGCCCATGCTCCTAATAGTACGCCATCCATACCCACTTTCATGGCGCACAAGTCTTGTTCTACGACAAACCGCTTAAACCTAAACATCTGTTTTCCTTTTAACATGATGCAAAGATAACAATAAATTGTCAATCATAGACTTGGTCGATTCAAAAAAATGTAGTACCTTCGCACAAAAATAGCAAAAGATGAATAGTTATAAAATCATCAATGACCCCGTTTTTGGGTTTATTAAAATCAGAAAGGGATTACTTTACGACATTGTTCAGCATCCCTTATTTCAACGTCTAAACCGAATTAACCAGCTCGGACTTGCCTCTGTAGTTTATCCAGGAGCAAGACATACAAGATTCCAACACTCATTAGGAGCTCTATATCTGATGACAGAAGCCGTGAAATCTTTGATAGAAAAAGGGGTATACATTTTCGATTCAGAGGCCGAAGCTGTGAAAGCTGCCATCTTATTGCATGACATCGGACACGGACCTTTCTCGCATGTTCTAGAGAACACACTCATACACGACATTTCTCATGAGGATATCTCTTTGATGATGATGGAGAAGATTAACAAAGACATGCACGGAGAACTGAATCTTGCCATTTCTATTTTTAAAGATGAATACCCGAACAAGATTTTCCACCAGTTGATATCAAGTCAACTTGATATGGACCGTCTGGATTATATTCGACGTGATTCTTTTTTTACAGGTGTAACAGAAGGCAATATAGGTTCTGCACGCATTATAAAAATGCTAAATGTTAAGGACGACCGTCTTGTAGTGGACTCCAAAGGTATCTATTCTATTGAAAATTTCCTAACTACAAGAAGGCTCATGTATTGGCAGGTATATCTACACAAAACTGCCGTAGGATACGAGAAGATATTGATCAATACCTTATTGAGAGCTAAATATTTAGTTAAATCTGGTAAAGAGATTTTTGCAACACCTGCTCTTGCTTACTTTTTAACTAACAATGTAAATTCTGATTGGTTTAAAACACACGAAGAGACATTGCAAATGTATGCCGACCTTGATGACTCAGACATATGGAGTGCTATGAAAGTTTGGAAAAATTCTGACGATAAGATCTTATCCACTTTAGCTAGAGACATGCTTGACCGTCATCTATTCAAGGTGGAGGTCAGTGAAGAACCGCCAACATCGGAATACCTAGCCTATTTACGTTCAAATATAGCAAAAGCAATGGGAATTTCCGAGAACGAGACATCCTTCTTGCTGTCCCTTACAGAAATTGGCAAAGATATGTATAATCCAGATGATGACAGTATCGGTATTCTTTACAAAGATGGTTCTGTAAAAGACATTGCAGAAGCTTCTGAAATATTAAATGTGCAGCTTCTTTCCAAAAAAATACGTAAATATTATCTCTGTTATCAAAGAATTTAAGAAAAAAATAGTACCTTTGCAAAGTTAATTTAATACTTATAAGGAAAAAATGGAGTTTACAGCCAAACAAATTGCCGAATTCATTGGCGGTCGTGTGGAAGGTAATGAACAAACTAAAGTTCATACCTTTGCAAAAATCGAAGAAGGAAAAGAGGGAGCTATTACGTTCCTGTCGAACCCTAAATATACTCATTACATTTATGAAACCAAAGCCAGTATTGTATTGGTTAATGATGATTTAGAGTTGGAGAAGTCAGTCAATACGACTTTGATACGTGTGCCCAACGCATATGAGTGTGTTGCAAAACTCATGCAGATGTATGCCACGTCACAACCTAAGAAAACTGGTATTGATTCACTTGCTTACATTTCAAAAACCGCAGAAATTGGCAATGATGTTTATATTGGTCCTTTCTCTTATGTTGGTGATGGAGTGAAAATTGGTGATGGCTCAATGATATATCCTCATGTGACTATCTATGATGGCTGTCTGATTGGCAAAAACGTAACGATTCACGCAGGCTCTGTTATTGGAGCTGATGGTTTTGGGTTTGCCCCCAACCAAGATGGTTATGATAAGATTCCGCAATTAGGTATTGTTGTTATTGAGGACAACGTGGAGATTGGCGCTAACACCTGTGTTGATCGCTCTACGATGGGACAGACCATTATTCATAAAGGCGTAAAACTTGACAACCTGATTCAAGTCGCTCATAATTGTGAGATTGGCGAGAATACTGTCATGTCAGCACAAGTAGGTATGGCAGGAAGCACAAAAATTGGTGCATGGTGTATGGTTGGTGGACAAGCAGGTTTCTCTGGGCATATCACTATTGCAGACAAAACGATTGTTGGAGCACAAAGTGGTGTTATCAGTAATACAAAGGGAAATGGAGAACAGCTAATCGGTGCTCCCGCCATCAATCCAAAAGTATTCTTCAAGGCAAGGGCTTTAGATGCCAAACTTCCTGAGATGTACCGACAGATAGCACAGTTACAGCGTGAGATTGACGAGTTAAAAAAGATCGTTGAAGTTGAAAATAATTAAAAATATATGAAACAGAAAACACTCAAAGGCAGTTTCTCCCTTTTTGGGAAAGGACTGCATACAGGATTGAACCTTACTGTAACTTTTAATCCTGCTCCTGAGAATACTGGTTATAAGATTAAACGCATCGATCTTGAGGGCGAACCAATTATTGATGCTATCGCTGAGAACGTAATAGACACTCAACGTGGCACAGTTCTTGGTAAAGGTGATGCACGTGTCTCTACTGTAGAACATGGATTAGCTGCTTTGTATGCATTGGGCATTGATAATTGTCTAATCCAAGTCAACGGACCTGAGTTCCCTATTCTCGATGGTAGTGCAATACAATATGTAGAAAAAATCAAAGAAGTTGGGGTTGAAGAACAAAATGCCCCAAAAGATTGGTATATCATCCGCAAGAAAATAGAGGTGAAAGACGAGAATACTGGTTCTTGTATTACCATCTTACCTGATGAAGCATTCTCTTTAACTGCAATGTGCTCTTTTGAGTCAAAATTTATCAATAGCCAGTTTGCCACTCTTGAGAAGGCAGAAGATTTTTCTACAGAGATTGCCGCTGCACGCACTTTCGTCTTTGTACGTGACATCGAGCCTCTTTTGCAGGCAAATCTGATAAAAGGTGGTGATTTGGATAACGCTATTGTTATCTATGAGCGACAGACGACACAAGAGCGTCTTGATCAGCTCGCAGATATGCTACATGTAGAACATCGTGACGCTAATGAATTAGGTTACATTCAACACAAGCCTTTGGTATGGGAAAATGAGTGTACCCGCCATAAACTTTTAGACATTATCGGTGACATGGCACTCATTGGCAAGCCCATCAAAGGACGTATCATCGCTACACGACCTGGACATACCATTAACAATAAGTTTGCTCGTCAGATGCGTAAGGAGATACGCAAGCACGAGATACAGGCTCCCATTTACGACCCTAATGAGGAACCGGTAATGGATATCAAGAAAATTCGTGAATTGCTCCCCCACAGATACCCCATGCAGTTTGTTGATAAAGTAATCTCTTTAGGGGCAACGAGTATTGTAGGTATTAAGAATGTGACAGGCAACGAGCCATTCTTCCAGGGGCATTTCCCCGAAGAGCCCGTAATGCCAGGAGTACTACAGATTGAAGCTATGGCGCAATGTGGTGGGCTCTTGGTTCTGAATACTTTGGAAGAGCCTGAGCGCTGGTCTACTTATTTCATGAAGATTGATGATGTAAAGTTTCGCCAAAAAGTAGTTCCTGGGGATACATTGATTTTCAAAGTTGACCTTCTGGCTCCTGTTCGTCATGGCATATCTTCTATGAAAGGATATATCTTCGTTGGTGATCATGTAGTCGCAGAAGCAACATTTACTGCACAAATCGTAAAGAACAAGTAAATATGGCAAATCAAATACATCCTATGGCTTTTGTCGACCCAGAGGCTAAATTGGGCGATAATAATATTATCGGTCCGTTTTGTTATATCGACAAAAACGTTATTATCGGTAGTGACAATAAACTATATAATAGTGTAACAATACATACAGGTGCCCGTATTGGAAATGGAAATGAATTCTTCCCAGGTTCCAGTATCTCCACCAAGCCACAAGACCTCAAATTTCAAGGAGAAGAGACCACATGCGAAATTGGCAACAACAACTCTATCCGTGAGAATGTTACCATCAGCCGCGGAACTGCCTCAAAGGGAAAAACAGTAGTGGGTAATGGTAACCTGCTGATGGAGAATATGCATGTTGCCCACGATTGCGTGATTGGAAATGGCTGTATCATCGGAAACTCCACCAAGTTTGCTGGTGAGGTAGAGGTTGACGACTATGCTATTATCTCCGCTACATGTCTATTCCACCAGTTCTGTAAAGTGGGTAGCTACATCATGTTCCAAGGTGGTTCACGTACTAGTCAAGACATTCCTCCATATGTGATTGCTGGTAAGGAGCCCGTACGTTATGCAGGTGTCAATCTTATCGGGTTACGCCGCCGAGGCTTTAGCAACGAGACGATTGAAGCCATTCATGACGCTTATCGTATCATCTATGCACAAGGTGTGTTAAAAGATGGTATTGCTGAGGCTCGAGCCAAATATCCAGACTCCAAGGAAGTGGAGTATATTTGTTCATTTATCGAAAATTCCAAGCGAGGAGTTATCAGATAATGACGCTCATCGTCATCACGGGTCCGACAGCCGTTGGAAAGACTGATATATGCATTGACATCGCTAGGCATTTCAATATACCTATCATCAATGCTGACTCCCGACAAATATATCGGGAACTGCGTATAGGAACGGCAATGCCATCTGAAGAGCAATTGAAGGCGGTAAGACATTATTTTGTAGGAAGCATCGGCATCGACGACTACTACAATGCATCAATGTTTGAACAGGATGTATTACGACTACTCAATGAGCAATTCAAACACTCCCCCATCCAGTTGTTGTCAGGTGGTAGCATGATGTATATAGATGCTGTTTGTAATGGTATCGACGATATTCCTACTATCCGAGACGAAATTCGTGAGGAGATGAAAAAACGCTTTGAACAAGAAGGGTTAGATGTGCTTTGTGAGGAGCTAAGACGAATGGACCCTGAGCATTATGAAATTGTAGACAGAAAGAATTACCGTCGTGTAATACATGCTTTGGAAATTTGCCATCAGACAGGAAAGACCTATACATCCTTCCGTACTCAAGAAAAGAAGCAACGTCCGTTCCAAATTGTCAAAATAGGTCTCAACCGTGATCGTGAGGAGTTATATGAACGCATCAACAAACGAGTCGATCTGATGATGAGAGACGGACTGCTTGACGAAGCAAAGTCTCTATATAGCAAGCGTGAGAACAATGCGCTAAATACAGTAGGATACAAAGAGATGTTCGCTTATCTTGATGGTACATGGTCATTAGAGGAGGCAGTAGAACGTATAAAGGGCAATACCCGTCGTTATGCACGCAAGCAACTGACATGGTTCAAGCGTGACGAGCAAGTACGATGGTTTCGCCCACAACAAAAAGAAGAAATACTGAAGTATATATCACAATATGAATAAATACATAGACATGATATGCCAGGCACCAAAGAAATTCTGGCAGTGGTATAAGGGTTTGTATCAGGGACATAGTTGGTACACGAAAACGGCAGTAGGATTTGCATCCTTTATTGTTGCCTTTCTCCTCTATCTCTTCATGGTAGATATCAATTTCCTGTGGCTTTTCGGTAAATCACCCAGTCTAAATGCGATTATGCACCCTAAGACGACACAAGCTTCAGAGCTTTATAGTGCAGATAATGTTCTGATAGGTAAGTATTTCAGCGAAAACCGAACTCCTGTAGAGTACGATGATATAAATCCTGTGTTCTGGCGTGCACTGATAGATACAGAAGACGAGCGTTTTTATCAACATTTCGGTATCGACTTCAGTGCTGTATTTGCTGCCCTAAAAGACTATGTAGTACATCATGATGCCCGTGGCGCATCAACCATCACACAACAATTGGTAAAAAACATGTTCCGTGTCCGCACCGAGTATTCTACTGGTCTTTTAGGCTATATACCTGGTGTGAAGATGCTTATCATGAAGAGCAAAGAATGGATTACGGCTGTCAAAATTGAGATGTTCTTCGATAAGAAGGAAATCCTCACCATGTATGCCAATACTGTTGACTTTGGCTCTAATGCCTTTGGAATCAAAACCGCAGCAAAGACCTACTTTGGTACGACACCTAAAAAACTAACAACCGATCAGTGTGCTATTCTCGTAGGATTGCTCAAAGCGACCACGTATTACAATCCGCGTATCAACCCCAAGAACTCCTTCAGT
Source organism: uncultured Prevotella sp. (assembly GCA_905235835.1). Taxonomy (GTDB): domain Bacteria; phylum Bacteroidota; class Bacteroidia; order Bacteroidales; family Bacteroidaceae; genus Prevotella. The sequence goes on along the minus strand of CAJONQ010000020.1, from coordinate 15,401 downwards.
CGTCGTAATGTTGTTCTTAGCAACATGCTGAAACACAAGGATGTCACCAAGGAAGCATATGACACCTTAATACAGAAGCCTATTGACCTTGATTATAGTGTGGAGAACAACTACGATGGTCAAGCACTCTATTTCCGTGAAGCTGTAGCTAACTTTCTTAGAGAATGGTGTAACGAGAATGATGTAGACCTCTATCGTGATGGGTTGAAAATCTACGCTACCATCGATACTCGTATGCAGAAATATGCAGAGGAAGCAGTTACCAAACAAATGAGAATTATCCAAAAAAGCTTCGACAACCACTGGTTAGGTATGAACCCATGGCGTGACGAACGTCAACAAGAGATACCACATTTTATTGAAGACCTTGCGAAGAAGTTACCTTATTATAAATATTTGTCGCAAAAGTATAATGCCAATCAAGACTCCATTGACTATTATCTGAATAAGCCGCACAATGTGAAGCTTTTTGATTATGAGCAGGGGTATATCGAGAAGGAGATATCCACTCTCGATTCTATTCGCTATATGGAGCATTTTATGCACTGCGGTTTCGTAGCAATGGAGCCACAAACAGGACATGTAAAGGCGTGGGTTGGTGATCTTGATTTCAAAACTTGGAAATATGACAAGGTGACAGCGATGCGCCAACCTGGTTCGACCTTTAAACTCTTTGTTTATACAGAAGCCATGAATCAAGGCATCACACCATGTGATACTCGTCAGGACTCTTACTTCTCCATGAAAGTGATGGACCATGACAAAGAGGTATTATGGGCTCCAACTAACGCAGACGGACACTTCTCTAATGCGAATATCACTCTGAAGCAAGCTTTTGCGATGAGTGTCAACTCTGTTGCAGTGAAACTTGGACAAGAAGTAGGTATTCCGCAGATTGTCAAGACTGCACATGACATGGGTATCAAAAGTAAGCTCGACCCCACTCCTGCCCTTGCACTGGGCTCCAGTGATGTCAACCTGCTCGAACTGGTTAATGCCTATTGTACACCTGTCAATGACGGTAAGGCTCATGAGCCTGTATTAGTGTCTCGGATTCTTGACCGTGATGGAAATGAGATATACAATGCCACTACAGAAGATAAGCAGACAATTCCGCAGAAGAGTGCTTTCTTCGTGCAACAACTCCTACAGGGTGGTATGCACGGCACTAGTTCCGCCCTCTATCGCTTTGTCAGCAAATACCTAAACGACACTGACTTTGGAGGAAAAACAGGTACTAGTAATAACCACTCCGATGCCTGGTTCGTAGGGACCACGCCTAAACTCGTTGTGGGCGCATGGGTTGGAGGTGAATATCGTTGCATTCACTTCCGCACTGGTCAACTAGGACAAGGCAACCGTACTGCCCTACCCGTCTGTGGTAATTTCCTTGAACTCGTTTTGGGAGATCCTGCATTCAAGCAGTATCACGCAAAGTTTGTTATTCCAAAAGACCTTGATGCTAGTGCTATTTCCTATAACTGCGGTGGCTATTTCAAGGCTGTTTCAGATTCTGACTCCCTTTCTACTGACAGTATTCGTCATGGTGACATCCCTGTTGTGGAGGGTCAGACTGACAACACCATACCATCCCCTTCTGACGATAAGGCAAATCAGACACCTATATCCTCTCAACCTCAAGCAGCAGAGGAACCCAAAGAATAGAAAAAGGCATCCTTTGGGGATGTCTTTTTTATAAGCGGAAGGTGAGGGATTCTTGCTCTGGCAAGCGACTGCGTCGATTACAAACCCTGGGGTTCTCATCCCTCACACAAAAGAGCAACCTAATGGTTGCTCTTTTTGCGGAAGGTGAGGTTCCAACCCTCTATTTCAAGTAATCGTGTTGGAAACCAGCACCTTACGTTATCTCAATATGTCTCAGTGATATGTACTCTCTAATACATATATAATACGCTGTTGAAACTGGCTTCTATTTCCCGAACAGTTCGTGATGGGTGCCGAGGCGAACCAGTTTGATGATATCTGAAGTCTCGTCAATCCAGATCAGCAGAAAATTGTCCTCCACATGACACTCCATGAAACCCTTATAGTTGCCCGACAGTACGTGAGGCTGATATTCCTGCGGCACACGCCCCGTCTCTTCAAGGGCAAGGGTTACTGTTTTCAGTGCCAGCAACTTTGAGGGCTGATGGAGGTATCTCTTCAAGTCCTTCTTAAACTGTGTGGACTTCTTCAGCTGTTTCCGCATAGATGTACTTATCCAGTTCGTTTGAATCGAAGTCCTCCAGTTCTACACCAGACTCACATTCCTTCATTGCAGCCAGCGTTTCCGCATTAGGCTCGTTATACAGCGACTTCAACAGAGCGACTTCAACGAGGTTGTTCACACTGCGATGCTGTCTCCTGGCCTCAGTCTTCAATCCTTCCAACAGATAGTTTGGAAGCCTGAAAGACGCTGCTTTACGTTTAATTGTTGTTGCCATATCTTTTTGTATTGTATATTTAATGCACTTGTATTGCACTTTGCTGTGCAAAGATAAACAAATATACTGATATATCCAAACTTTTATGCTATTTTTTATCGATTACACAAATGATTGATTACCGACAGGGCGGTTTCCTCATTGAGTCCTGTTCGTTCATCCACTTTGAATAGGAATGGTAGCTGATCTTCACGGAAGAAGTCCAGAATAGTACAATCATCTATGATAGCATAGCGGACTGCGCCCGTCTGTGTGTCTAACCACGCCTGTATTTCGTTCCCCCTGTGGATGGGGTCGATATCTGGTGTTCCCCCAATCACTTTCCCTGGTAGGCCACGGGCATTCCACATCTGCTGCAGGCCGTCAAGTCCGAGGTTCATCTTCCATGTAGATGTCACTACTATGTCGGCATCGGTACTGTTGATGATCTGTCGCAGGTTCTCCACACATACTGGGTCAAACTTTGCTCCGTATTCATCCCGTAACGGACTATTGGTGACCACCAGTTGCTCCTGGTGCCTGTCCGTCACCATCACACCGTCAAAGTCGAGGAACATAATCTTCTTCACATCAATTTTATCTAAACAATGAGTCTATAGTGTTATTTCCCATGTTTTTCCTAATCTTGCAAGTAGTTCTATGAACTTGGAAAACTGATCCGTGTCACTGAAGAAGGAAACAACCTCTGTGCTTGCTTTAACTTTTTTCCGAAAGTTGGAATTGAAGTAGTTAAAATGGGAAACCATGTGTATTTGTAGGCATGGCGAATCACTTGGACTAAACTTAGTAAAGGTGAATTTGTTCTTATCAACAGACATCAGTTCAAACTGTGGTTTGTCTATGTTCCATATCGAGACACCCGCGATGGGGATTTCGATGGGGATTTCTTTATCGAACTGCCCTGTTAAGTTGTTCTTTGCGATTTCAGTCCATTCCTTGTACTTATCCTCTACTCTTTTTAAAGTATTATAAAGAGTGTCGCTGTAATGCAGATAGAATATAGGTCCATCACATTTCAATCCCAAAGTCCGTATCTCGGAATTTGTGGGGACTACACCTATTAAATATATATTAGATGTGTCTTTGGATGTTATTGCAAAGACCCTCTTCACCTTGTCAAAGGTATTGTATGCCCCGATATCAACCTTTATACAATTAGCATAGTCTGTTTTATTGCCTTGACTAAAGCAATATTGCAGGCTGAGCAAAAATATCAGTAGTGCAGCTATGGTTCTCATATCGGTATCATGTTAATAGTCGTGATCAGCATTTTCATGTTCTCGAAGTAGCGCTTGATTTGGGAATGATCTCGGACATGATCTACAGTAATATTCATTTTTGTTAACTTTAGAGTTGCGCAACATATTGATAACGTATAAAGCCCCAACAACCTCCATCCCTGTCAGTTTATGTCGCGAATTGCGCTGCTCGCAGTCTATATTTCTTATGTAAGTTTTTTCATTTTGCATTGTCGTGTTCATGTATTACTGCCTTTTGAGCATCATTATATAAGTCCCATTGAGTTTGTGTATTATTTTGGGACTTATTTCCTGACAACATATTGATGATATATAGTGCACCAAGAAGTTGCATACCTTTATATTTCTCCTCTGGATGTCGTTGCGTATAATAAGCTTTCTGAGCTGTTTCATAGTTGAACGTTTCATATTCACGATGATAGCCTGTGCGAACTCTATCTGTTGGAAGATTGCCTTTTACCATTTTGTATTCAGGTTTAAAGTATGACCACAAGCTATTGTTATTTGTATAATCTTGGATTCCGAGTTGAATGAGTGCCTGATCAAGCCACCGTTCCCTATGATAAACTACCGGAGTCTTTTTTTTATTTAACGAATTATCCAATATAGTGTCAGCAGTTTGTTTGTCAATAACAGTAAAATAGAAATTCCGTTCCTCTCTCTTCGGATTATACTTTATATAGTATAAGGTGTCATTCCCTGCGAGTTTCTGAATCTCAATGTTGCGATATGTAATACCTCTTAACTTATATCCATTCTTGGGGAATGGTGCAGATAAGTCAAAGGACTTGGACCCCCTAACCAAATCTAACATATCATAGTTGGGATTTTCACCTATGGTCTTCAGAGTCTGACACGAAGATAACGTTAAAACAAAGATGAATAGCATAATTATCTTCTGCATGTAAAACACGCAGTTCTTGGTTGTATTGTAACCGACATATACCATAACGCTACTACTATTGAGCTTAATGAGAAAGGAAATGTTACTTTACGCCGAATGTTGAAACATAAGAGAAGTCTGTTGTCGTGAATGCGTACTCTCCTGGTTCTGCATTCTCGATGACTACCAGATAAGACTCCGTACCGTACTTCTTCACCTGTGTCGGTACTGTGTTGAAGTTTGTCGTTGACTGTACTCCGCCAAGCAGACTACCCTCTGCCAGTTTGAACTCACGCGTCTTTTTCTTCACCTCGAACTGGAACACACCGAATACCGACTTCGGATCAATGTCATTCTTGCCTGCCTTCACGATGAATGTCAGGCGACCGCTCTTCAACTTCGTCTGAGACTCCTTTCCCTTCACGGTCATGTTCACTTTACTCTTGTCGAGCAGTCCAGTGCCAGGAAGAGGAATGTACCCGAACTTCGTTGAACCTGTCTTGATCTTCGTTGCCTCCTTTTCAAGCAGCGTTGTCGTGCTGTCAGCGTTCACCACTACAACCTGACCAATAAACTCAGGCTCTAATTTCTCTGACTGTGCATAGCCTGCTACTGTGAGCACAACTAATGCGATTGTTGAAAATAACTTTTTCATAAAGGCGATATTTTACGAGTTAATACTTACAATAAAAGTGGACTGCGCCATCCGTCACACCTCGTAGAGTATCGCCAAACACTCGTCTATATGCACAGATGGGCAGTCCACATATATGAACTGCCGTCTGTGCCTCCATATAGACCCATGTTTCAATTGGCGATTTTAACGAGGGTGAGACACAATCGTCGGTGCAAAGGTACGAAAATTATTCGATTTGTATCCCTTTTTGCATCATTATTTGTATTTCAATGTGCATTATAACATGAAAAAACTACCCAATCGCCTTAAAAGGATGGCTTCCGCTCAACTTCGTGAGTTAATAGGAGCAGCTACTGTTTACTTGTCAAACTCTGAACGTGAAGGTATTTGTGATGACGCTGATGTCTGTCCCGCCATATATGTATTATTCCGTAACAAGGGTTTTAGACCCTGCCCAAGTTTCACGAAATCTTCACCAGGAGCCTCGATGCGGAACAGGAAATTCTCCTTTGACTTTGAGGTAATTTGTACTCTAAACTTGCTGCCAAGTTTAAGGGTGATGTTTGCGAGATCCTCAAAGTCACTTACCTTGTTCTTAAATGCCATAATCCAACTATTGGAATCCTCCTGTGACTCGATGATTCCAAATTCTTTGTCGAGCGTGAAGCCTTTGGCTTCCATGATCTCTAATACGGCAGCTTCTATCTTTAGTTTCTCGCTGCCCTTAAGGTCTTCTAATTTGATCTTTTCCATAGCTTATTTCTTTTGTTGTTTATAATCGGTACAAAGATACATTGAAAAGATGTAAAAAACACCTTGAAAAATTTTATCTTGTATATTAACAATTTTATGAGTGAAAGCTGAGTGAAAGTGTAAATTCTCCAAGGTGTTTGTGTGGTGTATAAGGGTGGGCTCTATCATGTTCGCTTGCTCCACATGTCGGCTCTTCGAGCAGCCCTCATTCTTACCAATCCTCTTCATTTCGGTCTTTGGTGTTAGCCACTTCGGGACAGCATCCCGAACCCTTGCTATCATTTGGCAGGCTACGCAAAGTCTAACAGTCGTAAAATTGTTAATATACGAGAAATAATTTTCACTGCGTCGAGACTCGCCAAAAGCATCGTAACTTTGTCGCAGTTCTGAACGCCCTTGCAGGGATATTACATCGAAAAATCCATAACGCAATATGGATATTTTGATTCAGCCCTTCGGGACTTCACGTAAAATATCCTGTTGCGCCCTTCCAGGGACAGGCAGCAAGCTGCACTCTAAAAGATTAACTGATAAAAAGAAAATAATATGGGAGCAAAAGCATCATTACACATGGAACCGATGAAGTCGTTTGACGGTGCCCAGAGCAACGAGAATGAACGTCGCGGATGGGGCAGAGATAGGTATTCTCGACCCGAAGATTACAAAGGTGCAACGAACCACTACGATTGGTTCCGCAGGCACTTGAACTTTGAAATCGTAAAAAGCAAAATTGTGCCACAACTTTCACAGTCGATTCCACTTCATGAAAGATTACAAAATCGGCTCAAAGAACTGGGCTTCAAACACTACAAAGTTACGTCAAAGATTATACCTAACATATGCATGGATTTTATGATAGGCGGTAATCGTGAAAGACTACGCGAAATGGCTTTCGGAACTCAGACTGTTAACTTCGATAAACCAGACGAGAAGAATAGTCAGATTACACGGTGTGGAGAGATTGAGCGATGGGCGATGGATACTTATCGCTGGGCTGCAAAAAAATATGGTGAGGAGAACATCATCGGGTTCAATGTTCACCTCGACGAAACGACACCGCACATTCATATGCAGGTTATACCAGTTGGGCAAGTAACTAAACGAGGTAGGGTAAAGTCAGGTGAACAACGTGGTACCAAGAAGACAGTTAGCTTTGCTGCAGTGGTTGGCAAAACTAAAGAGGAATATTCAAAGTACAAAGACAATCTCCACACAGATTATCATCTTCTGGTCGGTTACAAATATGGACTGGAGCGAGGTACATTCTTTGATGACCTTTCAGACGAAGAGAAGGCACTTCGTCAGCATCGTGATAAGAAGACATACATTCTATTTTGCTATATGATGAAGAAGATCGAGGAAGCGAAAAAAGAAGCTACCGCCATAGTTGATGAGGCACATAAGGATGCTGCCGCCATCAGACAGGGTGCAGAGGATGAGTTAATGTCTCTTCAGTCAGAAGTGAAGAAAGCAGAAACACGGCTGAAAGGCCTCACGACAATGCTTTCAAATCTGGAGTCACAAAAGGACAATCTTGAAGCACAGATTGCAGCTCTTGAAGATGAGTACACAGAACACAATGAACAGTATGAACAGAAACGTGCAGAGTTTTTAGCTAAACTTGCTGAATACGAAGAAAAAATTACTGATAAGCAACAGAAACTCAGAATTGCTGAACAAAAACTGAGGGACATTGAAGGACAACAGCAACGCCTAACCTCCCAGAACCAAGGCATCGAGAAGAAAATTAAAGGAATGGTCGACGATGCCATCAAGCGACATGAGCAGACTAACAAGGCTATCTCCCAGAAACGCGTAGAATTGATGAAGATGGATAAATCTGGCGAACTCGCCAGAGCGCAGAAGCACATTGAGCAGCGCGATACCGTAATCTATCGACGATGGCCAGAAGCACAAGCTGCCGTTAAGGCTATCTACGAACGTGCCAGTTCAATGAGCGCAAGGGAGTTTACGCAACAACAGGCACTTGACGTGGAGAAAGCTATCGGCACATCTGGCATCAGTCGTAGCGATGCGGCAAACGAACTTCTCTCCCTTGCAATGAAGGACTTCGATAATAACCGCACCTGGCAGGCATGGGTTGATAATACTGCCAACGAGGTTCTATTAATTGCACAAGGGATTCACATCCTTACTCCATTCCTTCATGAATATAGTCAAGGTGGAGGTGGTGGAGGTGGTTGCACTGACCTCCAAAAGAAAGAGGAGGATGACAGAAATGTCGGCTATCAGGCAATGAAGCCTAAAGGACGGAAATAGCCTCTTTAACTGTGCATATTCCTGCAGAGGTAGTCATTCACATCTTTATAAGGCGCGAATCGGCAACTTATGTCAACGGCTGCTGGAAGTTGCTCCATCATACGTCTGGTTGTTTCTCTTCCGGCATTATCATTGTCAAGACAGAGATAGATTGTGTTGTCGTACTCTCGAAGCACATCTACAGCAGTTTGCTTATTAACGATGGAGTTCAGAACTATATAGTTATGCTTGACTCCACCGCAGAGAGTAGCGAACGACAGCATATCCATGAATCCTTCAAAAACAACCACAGGCGCATTTCCTCGGTCAAAGTGAGTGGTTATCCCCTTGGGAGCCTTGGAGTGCTTCTTGATGCTGTTGCGCATCTCCACACCACCTTTGTCATTCTGATATGCCAGCGTGTAGATGTACGTGCCATCATCTGTCTGCTTATAAGAGTACCTGGCTTCCTGAAGGAACTGCTTGGCAATCTCGATATTGATACCACGCTTGTAGAGGTATGCGTACAGTCCCTGGGATTGTAGCGGCACCAATTCAAAGCGTGTGTACTCCAGTCCTTTTTCTTTTTCTCCGTCAAAAGTATTTGACTGAGGAAAGGAAAAAGAATCTGGTCGAACCTTCTCCAGTTCTTCAATAACCCTCCTGAAGTTGCGAGTGTTCAAATGGGTCATCACAAGATCTATTACACTCCCTTTGGCTCCAGTGGCTAAATCGTGCCAGCCCCGACCATCTGGCGTAACAGACAATGAGGGGTGCTTATCCTCTCTCCATGGTGCATGATAGAGATAGCCATGTGCCACCTTCTTTGCAGGTTTGCCCAAATAATCCAAGCAAGTGTATTTCTCTTTTATCTGTTGAATGTTCATATTATTGATATGATTTCCATTGAAATTATGTAATTTTTTTATCATGTCGCAAACGCGCACGTGAAGAAACACAACTTTTCCCTTATGCTTCTCAGATGAAGCCATCCCCTCTAAGTGAACATGAACATTTACTGTTTCTCCTTTGTGTGTCGCTGTTTTTTATGTTCACCTATGTTCACCTTCCTTTGTAAGAAAATCGGAAATCGACATAATCCTATGTGAACACAAGTGAACATCATTGAACTCTGAGAATCAATTATTTGCATCTTTTTCAGTGTTCATCTCAGGGGGTACTACCTTTTTTCGGCAAGGCGATAGTAGAGAACGACTTATCCCAAGACCCAGGCTGACAAGATTTTTGTTCATATTTGGGTAATTACGGATAAGTTGCTCAAGCGTATCCCTCTTGTTTAGGAGAGTCTTAGAATTCCCCATACCGTTAAAATCCGGATTGATAATTGAATATGCCTTTAGCGCCCATTCCTCAAATACTTTCATGTGTGCAATTGCAATATCCATAGTGTTACCGCCTATTTCGTGATGTGACGTACCATCATTTGCCAACAGTTCAATAACTCCAGCCCACTTTTCCACATATATTTGAAGTTTGGAATATAGCTGTCTACACATATTTCTTGCATAGACCTTCCTCTTCTGCAGATCTTCCCAATATGCTAAAAAAGAATGTTCTGCAGCAGAACTAAATCTAACTTCTGTACAAGCGGTTTGCAGAAGTCTATCTATTAAACTCTTATAGGCAACTTTCATAGAATCTGGTATATTTTCCTTGAAATAATTCAAAGAAAAATTCTCATCAGCATACACAAACAAAAGTCGAGAATTAAAACCATTTGCAATTAAATCATCTTTACCCAATAATTCGTGCATGATATCTGGCTGAATCCCTCCAAAAACGTTAAAGCAAGGTCTCTTGATGAAATTGTCATCACGCCCAAGCCGAGTAACCCTTACAGCTTTTTGTGACCAGGCAGAGAGATATTGTTCAACTTCACCAGATTTTCCATATCGTCCAATATCCTTCAACCATCCTGCCAATTCGTCTCGATACAGAAGAATGCCGTTTACACCTGCCTTTTCCATCGCATCGAACAATGCTTCTGGGGTATAGTCATTGAGAACTAATTTCCTTTCTACTGGTTGCTCGCCTCTTTCCTTTGCATCCAAAGCCAGCCAGCGACCATATTCTCTTTTATATTCCATATGCCATTCTTCGTCACGCTCCAATAACGGATCCATTAACCATGCGCCACATTCACTTTTACCGTAGCCGCTAATGCCTACTTGACACAGCCATAGCGCAGATGCATTGCGGTATCCTTTAGGATCTATTATTTGATAGCGATCACCTTGGGCAGCAGCAGCTGCCGCAAACAAGCCTGTTAGGGAATAGGCACTATCAATCTGAAAAACGTCTGCCAGTTTTTGTACAATTTCTTGCAAATAGCCTGGTAAAAAATCAAAATCAAGTTTCATAATACTTCTGAATTATTAAAATAAAAGAATTTATTTTCAAAAACTTGGCAGTTCAGAGAATTATGCGTAACTTTGCCTCCGCAACAGATGAAAGTTCACGCAGTTCTCTGAACAGCTTCCCGAGTAGAAATACTCGGGACTTTCTTTTTATGGATGTAATCTTGTTAATGTCATCCTCATTGTTATCTTTTATAACCTCTGGTTTGTTCGTTTGGTGGGTGTTGTGCGATATCTCCCAACACGTCATCGAGTTGTTTCAATTGTTCAGTGTCAAGGTCGCGAATGCACTCAATAGCTACGCGTTGTGCTAATAGTTGGCGGTGACCAATGTCGCTATCTCTGGAAATCTTTACTCCAGGAGTACTTATTGCTGAGTAGAACTCATTAAAAGAGTCCTCCAGCCACTTACGTCCTGTGTGAAATCCTTTACGAGTGATATGCTCAACAGCATACTGCCGGAGCTCATCCATCTTCTTCCTTAGTTCATCTTCCATATTTGTTTCTCATCTATGGGTTACTTTGCATATTCTTTCAACAGTGCATCTTTTACAAAGAGTAGATGCCCCTGATTGTTATTTCCACTTTTTATGTGTGGAAAACGTTCCTTGATACGTCTCAGATGTTTCTCGCTTATTCCGAGGATGCGAGCAGCTTCCTTTGAGCGTACCATTTCACGGGGAGGTTCTTCGTCCTCCTTCATTTTCCTAAGGATAATCTTAGCCGTCTTTAGGGCAATCAAATCCATTTGTTTCTCGCTGAGCTGTATGTCCATATGAAGTCGTTTTTTATATTTATTTGTTCATGCCGCAAAAATAGAGATTTTGACCCAACGAGAGAGCCTTGAAAAATTAAAAGTCGTATATTAACAATTTTACGACCCAAAGTGGCTCAGAAATGTTAAAATCGAACCTTTGGGGTGGTGGATGAGGCCGTATTATACTATTTTCCATATATTATAATAATGTTCGCGTGACTTTATATTTTCTCATTTATTCCAGCCATAGCATCTACAACGGATTCATCCAATAGCTTAGCATATACCTTTTCAGTGATACGAGTAGAAGAGTGACCACATATCTTGGCTACAATCTTCATATCAAGCCCGCCTTGATTGAGAAGTAAAGTCGCGCCAGTATGGCGGGCCCAGTGACTCGACACGGGTTTGTCGATTCCTGCAGCCTGCGCCACAATCTTCAGGTACTCGTTGTACTTTACGTTGCTTATTAGTGGAAGCTTATTCTTGTACTTCTTCAAGATAACGAGAGCTGGAGAAAGCAAAGGAATGGTGAAGGTCTCTTTGGTCTTATTGCGCTTGGCACTATAGACCTTCATACCCTTCACCTCCTGGATCTTACTGGCATCAAATGCTGACATATCCGTAAATGCCATGCAAGTGTAAGTCTGAAACACAAAGAGGTCACGTACTCTTTCGAGACTGTCTGTTGTCATCCGTACTGAACGAATTTTCTCAAACTCTTCAGGAGTAAGGTACTTACCGATGCCAGTTCTGGACTTCTCCTTTTCAATCTGCACCCACTTATATGGGTTCTTTGTGAGAAGACCTTCATTGACAGCGTCGATGATGAATGAATTGAGAAAACGGTGATAGTTTTGCCACTTGGAGTAGGGCTTGAATCCCTTGCTTGCGAGATAACCATCAAAGGCAATGATATTCTCTTCGTTGATGTCCTCCCAGTGCTCAATTTCACCCCATTCTATGAACTTGCGCATAAATCGCTCATAACGCTTCGCGCTATCAGATGACTTGTTATAGCTCCTAATCTCAGCTCGCTTCTGGCAGAACTCAATGAATGAGATTCCACCTGTACGAAGGCGTTTGAGCCTGTTTGGGATGGAATAGATGTCGATGCAATCTTCCTCCATCATCTCAAAAATGACTTTCCTGACCTCAACAATCAGTTTGTCAAGTGTCTGATTGAGTTGGATCGCATCCACACGATTAACTACTGTGCCGTTGCGCCAATGCTTGGGCAACAGCCAAATGTTGGTTGAAATGTACTTCTGTCTGCGTTCGTAGGTGATACGAAGTTCGACGACAGCCTCCTTCTTGGAGGTTGCTTTCCCGTAACGGTTCCAAACGTACTGGACAAGCGGTGTTTTGATTGTCATAAGCAAAATGTATTATAGTTAGACCTTTGTTACGGAGGGCTATAATACACCTTATAATACATTAGCTGGTCATGATGTTGCGTGATGCTTCATAATGCGGTATTGCATTTTTGAGGTGTCCATCCCTCTATTAGGGTCATTCTCAAATACTTACAATTGTAAGGTGCTGACGATCAGACATTAAAAAAGGGAACCGATTGGGTTCCCATTTACGATACTTGCGGAGAGTGAGGCTCCTTTTGCGGAAGGTGAGGGATTCAAACCCCCGATACCCGAAAGGGGTATACCGGATTTCGAGTCCAGCGCATTCGGTCACTCTGCCAACCTTCCAATTAAGTGAGTGCAAAGGTAGTGCAAATATTTGATTCCACCAAATTAATCTTTAGATAAATCATAATAATTTAGCCAGTCGGTTGCGCAACTGCTCTGCCTCACCCTGACGAATAGACAATTTAATCTCACAAGTATTGTCAAAGGTCTGTGAGAGAATACGGGGATTCATCTCTTTGACTATACGCATCACATCATTCATTTGTGGATAAGCAAAAGAATATGTGATAACCTCTTCCACTTGACGAGTCTCAATCGTTGCATGAGAGATGGCATCTGCAGCAGATTCCCTATAAGCAACTATCAACCCACTGGTTCCCAGATTAACCCCACCATAATAACGTACTACCACAATGAGAATATCCGTCAATTCGTTTGAGTTAATTTGTCCGAGGATAGGTTTTCCTGCTGTCGAAGATGGCTCTCCATCATCATTGGCACGATATTCTTCCCTACTCGCTCCCAACATGTAGGCATAACAGACATGACGGGCATCGTAATATTTCTTACGATACTGAGCAAGAATATCCTTCACCTCGTCAACAGTCTCAACATGGTGAGCAAAAGCGAGGAACTTACTCCGTTTCTCGGCGTAATATCCCTCGCTTGTTGTTGTGATGGTCTTGTACTCGTCTGTCATTTCGAGATTACGAGATAACAATATTACGAGAGTTTATGAATAACCAGACCTGAGCGTAGTTTAGGCTCAAACCACGTAGCCTTTGGTGGCATAATCTTTCCACTATCAGCAATATCCATAATCTGCTGCATGGTAACTGGATAGAGGGCAAGGGCAGCACGCATCTCACCATTATCCACACGACGTTTCAACTCACCCAGACCACGCAGCCCACCGACGAAGTCGATACGCTTAGAGGAACGTAAATCACCAATATTCAGTATCTCATCAAGAATCAAGCGACTGCTGATATCTACATCGAGCACGCCAATAGGATCCGTATTGTCATAGGTTCCCTCCTTTGCTTTCAAGCTATACCAGTGCTGGTCGAGATATAGTGAGAACTCATGCAACTGCTGAGGCTTATAAATCTCAGTACCCTTATCCTCCACGATGAAGTTCACCTGAAGTGCAGCAAGGAACTCCTCAGACGACATGCCATTGAGATCCTTCACTACACGGTTATAATCAAGAATGGTCAACTGACTTGCCTGGAAGCAAACAGCCATGAAGAAATTATACTCCTCATCACCCTTATGGTTGGGATTCTGCTTTTGTTTCTCCGCACCTACCAAGGCGGCTGCTGCAGAACGATGGTGACCATCAGCGATATAGAGAGACGGCATCTTAGCAAACTCAGCGGTAATCGTTGCCATATCTTTCTCGTCATCGATTACCCAGAACTGGTGGCGGAAACCATCAATCGGAGCAATAAAATCATACTCTGGCTCAGTGTCAGTATAACGTTTTATCAACTCATCGAGAACAGTATTATCCGGATAAGCAAAGAACACCGGTTCAATATTGGCATTGTTCACACGAACATGCTTCATACGATCCTCTTCCTTGTCTCGGCGAGTCAACTCATGCTTCTTGATATTGCCCTTCATATAGTCATCAGTATGGGCACACACCACCAGGCCATACTGTGTCTTACCGTTCATGGTCTGAGCATATATATAATAATGTTCGCGCGAGTCCTGTACCAACCAGCCCTTATCCTGAAACTTCTGGAAATTCTCTGCTGCCTTCTCATAGACACGAGGATCATACTCCGACGTACCTACGGGGAAGTCTATCTCTGGCTTGATGATGTGATACAGACTCTTCTCATTATCGCCAGCCTCCGCACGTGCCTCCTCAGAGTCTAATACGTCATAGGGACGACTCTCCACCTGCTCCACCAATTCCTTGGGGGGGCGTATTCCTTTAAATGGTTTTACGATAGCCATGATTTAATTATTGAACATTGAACATTAAAGATTGGACTTGATCTTCTCAATCATCTCCTGATACTCCGCATCTGAGAGATATACCTTACCTGGATTCATCTGGAACGTGCCACCATAGTCTGGACCGTCCACATACTTAGGTGCCAGATGGAAGTGCAAATGCGACAACTTATCGCTATAGGCACCATAGTTGATCTTCTCGGGATTGAATGCCTTCTGCATGGCACGGGTCACACGAGCCACATCAGCCATAAAGGCATTACGGTCTTCGTCTGACAATTCGTTCAAGTCATTGACATGGTCCTTATAGGCAACAAGACAACGACCACGATAGGTCTGCTCTTTGAAAAGGAATGCACGAGAGACAGAGAGTTCGCAAATCTCAATCATCAAATCGTGCAAGGTCTGATTGTT
>CAJONQ010000019.1 GCA_905235835.1 uncultured Prevotella sp. | reverse complement strand
ATGTGTGCCTTGTTTCCTTGCAGACAGACAGCCGTGAGTGGCTATCTTTGGCATAGTCGATACTTCGACCATCCCCAAGATAACCTCTCACGGCGAAGTTAATCCTTTCCCGATAAAGCCTTTCGGCTCTCCCTGCAAACGTGAGTCGTTCTTTGTGCTGACGTTCCATAGTATTGTGAAAGCCTACCTACAGAAAAAGGGAACAACCACAATGAAGTGTGCAACGTCGGCAGAAGGAACACATTCATTCTGTCGGTGGCACTCTGCATTGCGGTTAATTCCCAAACAGACCGAAGGTGTCATTAGCTCGTCTAATGACTGCTTCGGGCGGCGACAACGGCTTTCACAACCAAACTAAAGTGCAAACTGTAAAATAAAGTCCAAAACTTTTGGTTACATAGAGGATTTTTTGTAATTTTGCAACCGATAACGGGGCAGAAGCGGTCTGTTCTTTGTCTAATAAGCCACTACGCATTTCAGAGTAAATCTGAGTAAAAGTTGGTTACTAAATCGTTACCACTCAACATTTGATTGAAACATATCTGAGTGTCAATCAGCAAATTAAGTTAAAATACTAAGTTTCCTGCGGAAAAACACTATCTTTGCAATCGATACGAGTATGGAGAATCTAAAGGAGCGGACGGCACGGGGACTCTTCTGGGGAGTCCTGAACAGTGGTGCCACACAGGTGCTGAACGTGGTAATCGGCATTCTGCTGGGACGTATGATAGCCCCGGCGGAGTGGGCTCCTATTGGTATGATTGCTATTTTCTCTGCCATCGCAGGTAACCTGCAGTCGAGTGGGTTCTCTACGGCTATCGTGAATATGAAGGAGCCGAAGGACAACGACTACAATGCCGTCTTCTGGTTTAATATCCTTGCCAGCATCTGTATCTATCTGATACTGTTTGCTGTCGCCCCGTGGATCGCCTTGTTCTTTGAGCAACCCTGTCTGACCGACCTGTCACGCTTCATCTTCCTTGCTTTCCTCCTCTCGTCGTTCGGTATCTCGACGAATGCCTATATGACGAAGAACATGATGAATCGGGAGATCACCATTGTCAACACCTGCGCACTGGTCTGCTCAGGCATCGTCGCTGTCACCCTCGCCTTCAATGGCTATTCCTATTGGAGTCTTGCGTGGCAACAGGTGGTGAATGCCGCTATCCTGGTCGTCGGACGATTCTTCTTCGTGCCATGGCGACCCACGTTGAGCGTCGACTTCTCCCCTATCCGCCACACGTTTAAGTTCTCGATGAACATCCTGGTGACGATGGTCATCAATACCGTCAACAACAACATCCTGACCTTTATCTTCGGAAAGTTATTCACGAAGACCCCACAGGTAGTCGGCAACTTCTTCCAGGCATTCAAATGGAACACGATGGCATACCAACTGGTCAGTGGCAGTATCGAGCAAGTGGCACAACCCGTGCTTGTAGAGGTGAGAGGTGAGAGGTTAGAGGTGAGCGATGAGAGCAATATCAACGAGCAAGAGACACGTGTCTTCCGTAAGATGCTGCGTTTCACTGCTTTCCTCGCCTTCCCCGCTATGTTCGGACTCTCGTTAGTGGCTTATGAGTTCATTCTCTCCACCATCGGTCCCAAGTGGGAAGCGTGTGTCCCCATCTTGCGTATCCTTTGTGTCGGAGGCGCCTTCATGCCCTTCTACTCCCTGTACAAGAACCTGATTATCAGTCAGGGACGCAGTGATATCAACATGTGGTTGAATATCTCACAGATTGTGTTACAGATGATCCTTATCTTCCTCACCTATCAGTATGGTATTATCACCGTGGTAGGAGCCTATACCCTTCTGAATATCGTATGGCTGATGGTATGGCAGGGATATGCCAACAAGTTGATTGGTGTCCGCCTGTGGGATGTCTGCAAGGACACGATACCCTTCGCCCTCATCAGTGCCGCCCTCATGGCTGGCATCTGGGTGATCACCCAAGGCATCACCAATGTCTATCTGTTGCTGTTCGTCCGTATCCTCCTTGCCGTCCTCCTCTATGCCGCTGTCATGCGACTGCTGAAAGTGAAGATGATGGACGACTGCATCCAGTTTATCCTTAAAAAGAAACGCTCATGACCAAATATCCCGCAGAAAACGATGTCGCCGTGTTGCTGATCTTCTTCACCCGGCAAGAGACCCTCAAGCGTACCTTTGAGGCTATTAAGAAGGCACGTCCCTCCCATCTGTATCTCTACCAGGACGGACCACGTAACGAGGTGGAGGCACAGAAGATAGAGGCCGCCAAGCGCATCGTCGCTGACGAGGAGATAGACTGGGAGTGTGAGGTGCAACGTAACTATCATACGGAGAACAGTGGGGCGTGGGCTTCCAACTACCAGGCGCAGCGATGGGCTTTCTCCCTGCATGACAAGTGTATCGTCATCGAGGACGACAGTACCCCTGCCGTGTCGTTCATCCGTTTCTGTACGGAGATGCTCAACCGCTATGAGCACGACGAGCGTATCACCATGATAGCAGGCTATAACCACGAGGAGAAGACTGACGCACCCTACGACTATCTGTTTACCTCTGTCTTCTCCATCTGGGGATGGGCATCATGGAGCAGGGTCGTCAACCAATGGGACGACCACTACAAGGTGGTGGACAGTGACTTCGACATGCACCAGTTAGAGGCACTCGTCAAGGCACATGGTGACAGGGAGGAGATGGTCAAGAAGCTCCGCAAGCACCATGAGGCTGGCGCCCCCATCTACGAGACCGTCTACTGGTCGTATAACATGCTACACTCCGGACTGACCATCGTACCTACCCGTAACATGATACAGAATACTGCCGTATCCGAGGAGTCGGCACATTTCCAGAGTGCGATGAAGACACTCCCCAAGCGTATGCAGCAACTGCTGACGATGCCCAGTTACGAGATGGAGTTCCCTCTTCGCCATCCGCAGTATGTCATTGAGAATGTGGAATACAAACAACGTGTCTACCGCATCATGGCATGGGGACACCCCTGGATCAAGATAGGACGAAGCATCGAGGAGCTGTTGCGCAACCTACGCTATGGTAACCTAAGGGCTATCTGGCACGCCCTCGTTTTCAGGGTGAAGAAGAATACAGGACACGTCAACTATCAATAACAAGACTTATGGAGATATCAATCATTATACCTGTTTATAACAAGACCTCCTATATCGAGAAATGCCTGCAAAGCATCTTCTCACAGGACTTCCCCTCGTTTGAGGTGATTGCCGTGGATGACGGCAGTACCGACGCATCAGGAAAGATCTGTGACAAATGGGCGGCAGACGAGCCACGCCTGAAAGTATTCCATACCCCTAATGGAGGTGTGACAGCCGCCCGTCGTTGTGGGGTGAAGCATGCTGAAGGGAGATATATCATGTTCGTGGATGCCGACGACCTGTTGACGAACGGTGCACTTGCCATGATGCATCGTGCCATCAAACAGTCAGGAGCCGATGAGGTGATAGGTCCGTATATCGACCAATACGGGGTAATCCATGACTCTGGTTTCCGTGAGTGGACCATCTGTGAGCCACTGATCCGTGACCTCCTTGCCACCCGGAACTCGTTCTGTGTGCTGTGGGGCATCATCTTCAAGAGAGAACTGCTGGACGGTTGCTTAGGTGCTCCCAGAGAGATTGTGGAGCGGGAAGACTCGCTGATGCAGATCAAATGCCTGATGAAAGAGCCGAAGGTCTATTTCATCGACCAACCTGCTTACTTGCATTATGAGGACATCCCCAACAATAGGATAGAGGATCTGCACATGATACGTATCTATGACGAGGAGCTGCGACAGACGCTACAACCTCAATGGGACCGCTATCGCTCCGCCTTCATCGGTCATCAGATCAAGATATACGAGAAGTTCATCGACAACAGACAGTTCCACGTTCTCAAAGACTACTATCGTCCTTTGCGGAAACAACTTGACAGCTCGATACCCCTTGCCGACCAGGTTGCACTCCTGTTGCCCCCACGTGTCAGTTACTTTCTCGTCCATTATTATAAGCAATGGCGTAAACGCTCATCCTAACAGGTAACCCACCAACAAGATACCATTGTAGAGCCATAGGAAGGCAGTGATCGTTGCGACAAGAAGTCGCAACCAACTATGAACTATGAACTTTGAACTATGAACTAAAAGATATCCCATAGCAATAGGAATGACGAATGCCCAATGGGATGCCATGATAAACACCTCATTGAGTCCGAAGCCCAGTCCCAGATGGATCACCATATCGAAGGCAAAGCCAGCCATCGTCATCCATAAGAAACGGCTTTTCCGTCCCAACCATAAACCAGCGATAAAGAGCAACAGGATGATTGCCTCCACGACATAACAGATCCACCACCTGTAAGTCACTATCAACGGACGGTCTCGCAAGGTATCACCTAACAGATAGTCTTGGTGCAGCATCAACGACTCGCCAAACAGGTTCTCCACCATCGAGTCCCAACGGGGTGTCGTCACGTCCGTCCATCGCAGGAAGATACTCTTTCCCTTGATAGGCATTCCTTTATGCATACTGTTCCATCGCTCCTGAGCCTCCTTGCGCAACTGTCGCTTATATTGTCGCTCGAAAGCCTGTTGCTTCTCCTCTGGATTCATGATGGTGGTGGTATCCATAAACTGCTGATAGGCACGCTCTTTCGCCACCTTCGCTTTCTTTGCCAATGCCAATTTATGCGCCTTCTCTTGGGGAAGCATATAGGTGCGGTATTCCCAATCGGCAAATGCCCACATCAAACCAGCTGGCAGGAGGACGGCAAGGAACAGGTATTTGGGACGGAAGAAACGCTTGCCATTGACAAACAACGCATCGATGAATATCTTCACACCATTACTCAACGTGATACCTGCTGTGACGACGAAGAGCAGCACCGTCTGGACGATGGTCATTTGTCTGCCTTCTTGTATCCACCTACCAGAGAGATAGAGGGTCAGTATCAGCAGGAACATCGATACCGTGAAATGGTCGGCAACGATACTTGCTATCATGATATGGGCAAAACCGTAGAAGAAGAACGTCAACAGGATGGCATCGAAACGTTTCACACTGATGATGTCCTTGAAGATACGGTACAGGAAAACGACGGAATAGATATTACATACCAAAATGATTGCCGCCAAGAGAAACTGCACGAGGTTGTAGCCCGTCAGTGCGATGAGTCCGTGATTCAGCAAGAACAACGGATAGACCATAAAGGCAAGCAACGGATGGCGGAACACCTGATAGGTCATACCCCAATGGGTCACCACAGCATAGGTAATCGGGTCGTAGCCTGACACATGAAACTGACTATAGAACACACCACCATTCTCTATAGACTCCTGCAAGAAAGAACCGGAGAAACAGTAGATACAACAAGCATGGAGGAAGATGCTGACGAGGACAAAGGCAAGAACCAGTCCACGCTCCTCCTTCTGTATTCGGAAAATATCTATCACACGTTTAGTCATACCAGAAAGCGATGGACACAGGGGGCTGTTGCATCCACCCTGTGATAAGTACTAAATTGTGAATCAACATATAGGCTGTCAGGAGGACGATGATGACCCTCAGACTATGGGCTATCAGTCTTTGACTTTTTGCCTTCAACAGATAAGCAATAGCAATGGGGAAGATATAGACCCAGTGTGCCGACATGATATATACCTCGTTGATGGCAAAACCCAGTCCTATATGCATCAAGGCATCGGGCAGGATACCCAACAGACACATCCAGAGCAGTCGCTCACGCCAACCGCAACAGATACCTACTAATAACAAGACGACCAGCAGACCCTCTATGACATAATTCACAGGAGAGTGATAGGACAACAGCACTGGTCGGTAACTCGTCAGAATGTCGTCCAGCACATAGTCCTCATGTAATATCAGCGACTCGCCAAAGACATTCTCCTTCAACGTCTCCCAGCGGGACGTGGTATAGTCGGTCCACTTCAACAGACTACCCTTGCCCAACGGTTTTCCCTTATGGATGACCCATGGCGCACGCTTATAACGCTGGTGGTTCTTCCGTGCCTTCTGCATCATCTCCGCCTTATGCTCCTGGAAGTATTTCTGCTCTGCCTGTTCCTTAGGATAGACATAGATACGCTCCTCCAGGAGTCCCAAGCCAACGACCAACATCCAACAACCCATCACCACCAGAAGGTAACGCCAGCGGAAGAACCCTTTCCCTCGTGCTATCAGCTCTGCCGCACATACCTTGGCACCATTCGTTAAGGTCACACCTGCCGTGATAAGCAACAACAAGGCAGACTGCCACGTCTTTAAGACACGTCCTTCCTGGTATGCCTTGCCTACCAGATAGAGGGATAACAATATCAGGAACAAGGAGATGCCAAAATGGTCAATGGTGATATAGGTCACCAAGACATAGGCAAGACTGAAGAAGAAGATAGTCAATAAGACTGCGTCCCATATGCCAATACCTATTAACTGCCGTAAGATGCGATAGAGCACAATGGTGGTACAGAACCCAAAGAACAAGATGATTGCCGCAGCGATATACAGAGCGCCGTTGAAACCTGTTAAGGAGATCAGTATCTGGTTGACACCATAGGGCAGTGCCATCAGATAGGGTAACAACGGATGACGTAGCACATCATATTTCATCCCCCACTCCGTCAGTACGGAATAGGTGGTGGCATCGAAGCCTGACACGTGATAGTTATAGGATAGCAGTTTGCCATAGTTGTCACAGACCACAGAGAAGAGGGTGTCATACTTTGCGATCAGCATCCCGTTCAGAATGATGAGCAACAGCATCACTGTCCATCCTAATATCCATTCCTCACGTTTCAGTCTCATGGGCGGAAGGGTTTATAATGAGACTCATCAGCAAAGGCAAGTAACTCACGATCTCCTTGACTGTCCCCGTATGCCGTCAGATGATAGTCCGCACGGTCAGGATATACCGCTAACAGGCGGTTGACTTTCTCCTGTCCGAAACAGTTGGCGGTCAGGAAACGACCCGTCAGCTGTCCGTCTCTCACCTCTATCTGCGTGCCCAGTACTTTTACTGTCGGGAAGAAGGGCTGTACCCAGTTATCCACTGACGCACTGATGATGACGACAGCGGCACCAGCTGCCTGCGCTTCCTTGATGGTGGCAACACCCTGTGGTCGTAACAGATGCCGATGGGTATCGGCAAACTGTTGACAGAGTGTATTGAACTGCTTGACCGACATCCCTTTGAAGAAATACGAGAAGACTTTCTCTTTCGCCTTACCATGAGGATAACACTTCAGAAGCATCAATATCAGGATAGGGGTATATCGCAGGAAACCACACCATAATGCTGTCGCTCCATACACAAAACGGATAAACGCCAACAGACTATCCTTATTGGTGAGTGTCCCGTCAAAGTCGAATGCTACGATCTTTCTCATGGCATGACACGTTGAATGAGTTGATGTAACAGCCACGCAAGGGGTACGGCAAACACCAAGGTCAACACAAAGGTAGGCCAGTAACCCAGATGATAAGGAGAGATATACACCATCACAAAATGATGATGAATCAGATAGAGTTCCAGACTGATCGTCCCTAAGAACACACAACTGCTGTTCAACCACTTGGGGGTGTGCCGGAAGAGTTCGGCAAGCAGGATGAGCAGGGAGACAGTCAGGGGAATATAGATCATACGTTCCGCAAACAAGGGGAAGCGTCCGTGGCGCACCTGCTCTAAATAGATACAGGCACTCGCCGTCGCTACGAAGGTCAACAGGATAAGCCAGATAGCACTCTTCTCCATCCGATAGTCCTGGCGTACCAGTTCTCCACAGTTAATCCCTAAGAAGAAGATGGGTACACGGCTCCAGAATATCTCGATATGCCCTACTGCCTGATGGATAGGGATGACCCACTGCACACAGATACACCAGACGATCATCAATACGGGCAACCAACGGAAAGAGGGACTGCGTTGTATCAGCAGCATATAAAGTGGTGCCCACAGATAGAGCATCATGATGGCAGGGATATACCAGAAGGTAAGCTCGTCGTGCAACCAGAAGTCCCAGTTGATGGTGATATCCCCTATCAGGTCGATGACACTCCCCGTCTGTCCGTTGAAGCGAGGGATATAATAGAGCGACGACATGATGAGCCATGCAGGGAAGATACGCAACAGACGCCGTTTGTAGAACTGTTTGAAGGACGGGTTCTTCACCCATGAGTACCAGAGTCCAAGTCCACTAAGGAACAAGAACATATCGACACCGATATTGCCACAACGGCGTAAACCGAAGAAAGCATCACTGCGTGGCAGTTCCACATGGAAGAGCACGATAAAGAGGATGGCGGCACCCATCAGTTCCCCACGATAACGGCTCAAGCCTTCCAGTTTGATTTCACTCACCTTCATAACTTCGGACTGGGTATTTGGTCTATCACTTTCTTGACTGCCCATGAGAGGGCGATGGTCACCACGACATAGAGCATCAGCCCATCATAGATATCCTGTCGCCACGCAACAGTGATAAAGAGTTTGCGGGCAATGGGATGTGCCACAAACATAGCGGCAGAGATACTACCAAACCATACACTGAGGTTTAACAATGGGCTGGGCATTGCCTTCACAAGGGCAATAGTTCCTATAATAATCAGGACAGGTATCCACAACCACGACTGATAATGGAAACACATCACAAAGATGAGAAGGGAAACCAAAAGGGCGATACCAGCCCATGTCCAACGGGAGAGACAGCAAGACAGTCGTTCCACATAACGCCCTGCTATGATTCCTAAACCAAAGGGGAGTATTCCCCCAATCGCATTATAACGAAAGCGGTTGAGTGTCTCTCCCTCCGGGTCGCAGAACACTTGCAACAACCAGCAGACAGCAATCAACACGACAACGACCCACGACTGCTGCCGATAGATGAGCAAGCGATAGACGATATAGAGTTCTATCATCAATCCGAAGAACCAATAGATACCGGGCCAGATAATCTTATCAGGGTTTGGTAATACATTAATATACATGAGCAACTGGGCGATGATGTTATCCCAATGGTACTGGAAGCGACCCGGGGTCATGATGTCCACCACGACAAAGAGCGTGAAGCCCACAATCAGCATGCGTAACAACTTCAAATAATGGTACTTGACAAACTGGAAAGCCCCTCTCTCCCGGGGAGGGGTTGAGGAAGGGGTTTCGTATTTCATCACCAGTCCGAAACCACTCAGGAAAAGGAATACGGGAACGCCATAATGTCCGAAATACGACAGCAGATGAACTGGCAATAACGCATCGGGATGCGTCAGCACCTGCCAAAGTCCCTCGTTATGGGAGGCAAAAAACTGATACTCGTTCTCCTTCACAATACTGCCGATGAAATGGCAGTAGTTATGCAGCATGATGGCAAGAATGGCGATACCACGCATTGCCGTACACTCGTCCCGTGTCAATAACTCCTTCTTCAACTTTTCAACTCTCAATTCTCAACTTTCAACTGATTATAGTCCACACTGTTCTTCAACAGTCGGGGACGTTTCTCGTTATACGCACTATTCAGCACGTCATAGTCTTTCCGATAGTCCTTGGAGTGAATACCTCCTAAGAACATCAGGGTATGGGGCAACAGGTCTGTCATATAAGGGCGATGACAATACCGTTTGATAGCCTCCCAACCGTATGAATGTGTCTGCCGGTATTCTTCCGATGCCCATATCCAGAACGGTATCTCGAACTCCTCACGGGCAAGACGATAGTCTATCGTCGCCGAGTGATTGCGACCAAAGTAATCGAGGGTGTTAAAACACTCCTCGCCATGGTCTGGCATATAGATGACAATGGCGTTCTGTTGCTCAAAGCGACGGATAATCTCGTCAACGATGGAGTCGTTATAAAGGACGGCATTATCGTAGTCGGCATTGATCTGCAACCGTTTCTCTGCAAGTTTCTTGTCTGGATAGTCTGCTGTCGTGAACTTCCTTCTGGTCTTCACAGGGAAGCGTCCCCGATAGTCTACATGCTGTCCCATCAGATGGAAGATTGTCAACTGGTGGTCATAGTGCTCCTTCAAGGCGTCATAGTCTTGTAATACCCCCTCGTCGAAACGATGCAGACGAGTATTACGGGTATCAAACAACTGCTCACTGAGTGGGAGATGATTCAGGAAGAAGCCACCACTGAAGTCATAGACAGCCTCCCCTGCCTTGGGCAGAAACTGGTTGGTGATAAAGGTCACATGATATCCTGCCTTACGGAACACCTCCGGGAACATCGGCACGTCACACCAGTCGCCCTCGTCACCAACGGCATGAAGGGAGAACACATACTTGAACACGAAACTCGTCAGGTTCCAGGGTGCCACCACATCAGTGAAGGCGATTAATGTACTATCCTGCATCCGTTGTAACTGTCTGGGTGTCGTGGGTTTGTCGTAACCATAGAGTTGCGAACGGTAGCGGTTATAACTCTCGCCGATAATCAGTACGATCTGCGGACTGCGGAAGTCGCAACTGTCTACCTGCACCTTCTCCGTTGCAGCCATCATCTGGGTGATCTGCCGGGAGGCAAGACGATTAGCATACAGGCTAAATATCATCCGATGGATGGGCAGATAGAGGTTGGCACACTCTTTAGTGGTCAACTCATGCTCCACCTCCCCCAAGTTCGACTTTGACATCAACCGTCCCATTGCCTGTTTGTTGGGGAAGCACTGAGTAGCACAATGAATAAAGAGCACCAAGGCGACTACCCCCATCAGGGCTTGCGAGTATAACACGACAGGCTCGGAAAGACGAAGTCCCATCTTTTGATTGCGTTTCTTCCACCAGGCACTGAAGATCGCCCAGAGGATATGCAAGCATGCGATGAGGAATATCCATCCTGTCTTGGAAGTCAACAGGTCCCAACCTACGTATGAGTTCAGGAACTCCTTCGTCTCCTGCCCTGTCGTCTCGAAGAAGAGCATGAGCATGGTAGGTGTCAGTGTCGACTCGAAACGCACATAGCAGAACATATCTATCAAAGCGACAACATAGAGAAGAATGGCAAGTAACAGACGTATCCACTTGCGTATCTTCTGGGGAATTAAAGTCAGGATGACACAGGTCAGATAAAGGTCAAAGAAAAGCTCCACGGCAGACAGCTCGTAAGGTTTTGCCCCTTTCAGATGCAGTCGTATCTCTGTCTGTGTACAGAGGTAGCCTAAGGCAAACATAAAGACGAGGAATGCCGCATTCTCCCGTATTGGTCGCCAGAAGATTCCCAATATCTGTAATAATCGTCTCATCTATCTCGCGTAAAGCCTTTTCACATCATCGATAATCACAGCAGGGACCAGTCCCTCAATAGACTCTCCTTTGCTGACACGCTCTCTGACCTCCGTACTCGATACGGGCAACAGGTCAGCATGTATCGTACCTGCCTGTCCTTCACGTGGATAGACCACCACATTATAATTTCTGAGGATGTCTTTCCAATGATACCAGCGTTGGAAACGCTCCCAGTTGTCACCTCCAATCAACAAGGTAAACTCACGATCAGGATAGTCTTGTTGGATTCGCTGAAGGGTCGTCCATGTATAGGAAGGCGTGGGCAAGTGAAACTCATAGTCGCTTGCCTCGATACCCTCTACACCCTCCAATGCTTTTTGTGCCAGTTGATAGCGCAGACTGTCATCCAGCAATTCATTTTCTTCTTTAAGTGGATTCTGTGGTGACACCATCAGCCAGACCTCGTCTAACTCCGTCTGCCGGAGTATCTCCTTAGCCAGTGCGATATGTCCGCAGTGGATAGGGTTGAACGAGCCGCCGAAGATGCCTGTCCGTTTCATTTCAGGAATTCGCTGACGATCCGATAAGTCTCTTGCTTAGCAGTCTCCAAGTCGTCATTGACAACGACTTGGTCAAATTGAGAGGCGAAGGTCAACTCATACTCGGCTTTGGCAAGTCGTTGCTCGATAGCTTCTGGAGTGTCTGTACCACGATGCTCTAACCGCTTGCGTAACTCTGCCACAGAGGGTGGTTGGATAAACAGACTCAGGGCTTGGTCGCCATAGTGTTTCTTGATATTCACACCACCTTTCACATCTACATCAAACACCACGTTCTGTCCAGCCTCACGCTGACGCTCCACCTGAGCCTTCAACGTACCATAGAAGCGGTTCTCATACACCTCCTCATACTCCAGAAACTCATCGTTGGCAATCTTCTCCTTGAAAGCCTCAGGAGTCAGGAAGAAATACTCCACCCCATCCTTCTCCTCCCCACGAGGGGCACGACTGGTACAGGAGATGGAGAAATAAAGCCGCAACTCGGGATGCTCCTTCATCAACCAGTTGACAATGGTCGACTTACCACTACCAGAGGGAGCACTGACTATCAACATCTTTCCTTTCATAACTATGAACTATGAATTATGAACTATGAACTTACAAAGCATTCAGCACCTGCTCCTTGATTTGCTCAAGTTCGTCCTTCATCTTCACCACGATATTCTGCATCTCCGCCTGGTTCGACTTCGACCCTGTGGTGTTGATCTCACGACCCATCTCCTGAGCGATGAAACCAAGTTTCTTACCTTGTCCGGGCTGGTCTGCCATCGTCTCACGGAAATACTTCAGGTGGTTGGTGAGACGTTGCTTCTCCTCACTGATGTCCAGCTTCTCGATATAATAGATCAGCTCCTGCTCCATGCGGTTCTTATCGTATTCCGCCTCTGGAATCTGCTTCAAGCCGTCTACGATACGGGCACGGATCTTCTCCACACGACTCTTCTCGTAAGGCTCGATACTTGCCAGCAACTGCTCGATATTGTCTATCTTCTCACCAAACTTCTTCTCCAAGGCGGCACCTTCCTGTGTGCGGAAATCGACCAGATGCTGCACAGCCTCCTCGACACCAGCACGAGCGGCAATCCACTCCTCGTCTTCCAACACCTCCACCTCTGTCTTCGCCAGCACGTCAGGCATACGGGTCAGTGTCTGCATCCAGTCAACACCTGTCAGGGCATGACTGTCCGCAAAACTCTTCAACTGCTGATAATAACTGTCCATCAGTGCCGTATTCACTGGCGCGGCGTCCGTGGCAGCGTCTTTCTCTATCCATATACTCATCTCCACCTTACCACGGATCACCTTCTCGGCAATCAGCTGTCGAACCTCCATCTCTTTCTCACGATAAAGGGGAGCAATACGGGTGGTCAGGTCCAACTGCTTGGAGTTGAGCGACTTGATCTCCACATTGATTTTCTTTCCTTTATAGGCGACGACAGCCTTGCCGTAGCCCGTCATTGATTGTATCATAATAGCACGTATTTGTTATTTGCGTGCAAAGGTAATTCTTTTTCTTCAAAGAAGCAAAGAACACCCATAAAGATTTTATTACCAATGGCTGAAAGTACTCACAGTCTTAAAAACTCTAATAAAATTGGGGTTTCGTTCACTTATTCGTACCTTTAGATAAGGTACTTTCGTTCGAAAATGAAAAGAAAAATAAATTTTCCTTTTGCATTTTGCTCGATTTGCACTACCTTTGACCTATGGTCGAAGGTACTTTCGTTCGAAAATGAAAAGAAAAATAAATTTTCCTTTTGCATTTTGCTCGATTTGCACTACCTTTGACCTACGGTCGAAGGTACTTTCGTTCGAAAATGAAAAGAAAAATAAATTTTCCTTTTGCATTTTGCTCACTTATTCGTACCTTTGCACCTTATAAATAAAGAAAAGAGAGAATGGCTTGCATTTTACATATAGAGACCAGCACATCAGTATGCTCTGTTGCCGTGTCGGAAGACAGCCACTGCATCTACCATGAGGAGGACCATAGCGGTCCGAACCATGCGGAGCGACTGGGGTCGATGATCGACGAGGCATTATCATTTACAGATAGTCATGCGATTCCCTTCGATGCTGTTGCCGTGAGTTGCGGTCCTGGCTCCTATACAGGACTGCGCATCGGAGTGTCGATGGCAAAGGGTGTCTGCTATGGACGTAACCTGCAACTGATAGGTGTACCGACCCTCGAACTGCTTTGCGTCCCTGTCTTGTTGGGACATGAGGAGGTCGAGGAGAACGCCCTGCTCTGTCCAATGCTCGACGCACGACGGATGGAGGTGTATGCCGCCCTTTACGACCGTGCCCTGAGAGAGGTGCGTCCCGTGGGTGCCGATGTGGTGACGGCAGAGACCTATAAGGAATGGCTCGACGAGCGTCCTGTCTATTTCTTCGGCAATGGTGCGAAGAAATGTATGGAGACCATCAACCACCCCAATGCCCACTATATCGATGGCATAGAGCCTATCGCCAAATGGATGCAGCCCCTCGCCGAGAAGCGGTTGCTGAACGGACAGACAGAGGATGTCGCCTATTTCGTGCCATTCTACCTGAAAGACTTCGTAGCCCTGAAACCAAAGAAATTATTATGAATATAAAAGGATTAGACTACAACACGCAACGGGAGAAGTTGCTGATGCCTGAATATGGGCGTGAGATACAGAAGATGGTCGACCATGCCGTCAGTCTTCCCACTAAGGAGGAGCGACAGCGTTGTGCTGAGACCATCGTCCGACTGATGGAGAGCAAGAACCCACAGGTGCAGGACAGTGCGAATGCCGAGCAGGCTCTCTGGGACCATCTCTACCTGATGAGTCGCAAGCAACTGGATATCGACTGGCCCTTCGACGTGAGCGAGGCAGAGAAAATTCTGTCGAAGCCCGAACCTATGGAACACCCCACTGGCGGTGCTCGTATGCGCCATTACGGCAGACTGATAGAGGAACTGTTCGAGAAGTTGAAGACCATGCCCGAGGGAGAGGAGCGTGACGAGCTGGTACGTCTGACGGCAAACCAGATGAAGCGTAACCTCGCCGCATGGGGACATGGCTCAGTGGACGATGAGAAGGTTGCCGACGACCTTGCCCGATTCACTGACGGAAAGATACAGATTGACCTGTCGAGTTTCCGCTTCGAGAGTATGGCACCAAAGAGTAACGGCAAAAAGAAAAAGTAAATGGCATCATTCCAGATAGAAGGCGGACATCTGCTCAGTGGTACGATTATACCACAGGGTGCGAAGAACGAGGCTTTGCAGGTCATCTGTGCCACGTTACTCACCAGCGAGCAGGTGACCATCCAGAATATCCCCGACATCCGCGATGTCAACAACCTCATCCAACTGCTGAAGGATATCGGCGTGAAGGTAGAGCATCCTGCAGACAACACTTTCACTTTCCAAGCTGACCATCTCGACATGGACTATTTGCAGAGTGATGAGTTTGTCAACAAATGCGCTCAGCTACGTGGCTCCGTGATGATGATCGGTCCATTGCTGGCTCGTATGGGCAAAGCCGTCATCACCAAACCAGGAGGTGACAAGATTGGTCGTCGCCGACTGGACACGCATTTCCTCGGATTCAAGAAACTGGGTGCTAAGTTCCAGCACGTAGAAGACCGTGATGTCTACGAAATCAAAGCCTCCCCTAAACAAGGGAGGTTGGTGGGGGCTTATATGCTACTTGACGAGGCTTCCGTGACAGGTACGGCAAATATTATTATGGCTGCCGTCTTCGCACAAGGTACGACGACGATCTATAATGCGGCATGTGAGCCATACGTACAACAACTCTGCCACATGCTGAACCACATGGGCGCTAATATCAGCGGTATCGGCAGCAACCTACTCACCATTGTTGGTGTGGATCAGTTGCACGGTACCAAGCATCGGCTGTTGCCCGACATGATTGAGGTCGGCTCTTTCATCGGCATGGCAGCCATGGTAGGTGATGGTGTGCATATCAAAGACGTATCGCTGAAAGACCTTGGCATCATCCCTGATGCCTTCCGCCGATTAGGTGTGAAGGTGGAGGCTGATGGTGACGACCTTTATGTCCCCTGGCAGAAACACTATGTGGTCGACTCGTTTATCGATGGTACTATCATGACACTTGCTGATGCACCATGGCCAGGACTAACCCCTGACCTGCTCAGTGTACTGATTGTGGTAGCGACACAGGCTCGCGGTTCTGTGCTGTTCCACCAGAAGATGTTTGAGAGTCGTCTGTTCTTTGTCGACCGCCTCATCGATATGGGTGCTCAGATTATCCTCTGCGACCCCCATCGTGCCGTTGTCGTAGGACATGACCGCAAACTGACCCTACGTGCCAGCAGGATGTCCAGTCCTGATATCCGTGCAGGTATCGCTCTGCTGATTGCCGCCATGAGTGCCAATGGTACGAGTACCATCAGTAATATTGAGCAGATAGACCGTGGTTACGAGCATATCGAGGACCGTCTGAATGCCTTAGGAGCATGTATTAAGAGAGTATGATCAGACAAGAGGAAGTATATAAGATAGGAAGACTCGGGAAGGCGCATGGTGTCAAAGGGGAGGTGTCGTTCCAGTTTGACGATGATGTCTTCGACCGTACCGATGCAGATTACCTTATTCTGAGCATAGACGGTATCCTCATACCCTTCTTCATGGAAGAATACCGTTTCCGCTCCGACGCTCTTGCCCTCGTGAAGTTCTGCGACATTGACACCCAGGAACGTGCCTCCGAACTCACAGGTTGTGATGTCTTCTTCCCTCGTGCCCTTGCCGAGGAGGACGATACCCCCACCCTCACCAGTCTGGTAGGTTTCGATTTGGTCGAAGCAAAAGGCGACAAGAAAGTAGGTACCATCGCTGCTATTGACGACAGCACCGCTAATGTGCTGTTTGAGTTGGAGGATGGACGGCTCATCCCTGCCACTGACGACCTCATCACGGATATCAATACCAAGGAAAGAACAATAATAATGGAAATCCCTGACGGATTATTAGAACTATGAAGAAAAGACAAATAGCTATCCTCGGCTCTACGGGGTCAATCGGCACACAGGCACTTCAGGTCATCGAGGAACACTCAGACCTCTATGAGGTATATTGTCTGACGGCTAATAATAAGGTGGAACTACTTGCCGAGCAGGCACACCAGTTCAAGCCAGCCGCCATCGTCATTGCCAACGAAGCTCGTTATGACGAGTTGAAGCGACTGATGGACGACCTGCCTGATGTGAAGGTATATGCAGGACAAAAGGCTCTCGACGAAATTGTGGAGGCTGGTCCTATCGATATGGTACTGACCGCTATGGTAGGATTCGCAGGACTCTCTCCGACCATTCATGCCATCAAGGCTCGTAAGGCGATTGCCCTTGCCAACAAAGAGACACTGGTGGTCGCTGGTGAGTTGATACAGGACCTCGCCACCCAATACCATGCACCCATCCTGCCTGTGGATAGTGAGCATTCCGCTATCTTCCAGAGCTTGGTAGGTGAGGACCATAACCCCATCGAGAAAATCCTGCTCACGGCAAGTGGCGGTCCTTTCCGTAACATGTCGATGGAGCAGATTGCCAAGGTGACGAAGGATGATGCCCTCCGCCATCCGACATGGGACATGGGTGCGAAGATCACGATTGACTCCGCTTCGATGATGAACAAGGGTTTTGAGGTGATAGAGGCGAAATGGCTCTTTGGCGTGAAGGCTTCGCAGATACAGGTATTGGTACACCCACAGAGCATCGTACACAGTGCCGTCCAGTTTCAAGACGGTGCCGTCAAGGCACAACTCGGTGTACCCGACATGCGACTGCCTATCCAGTATGCCTTCTCTTATCCTAAGCGTCTGACCCTCTCTGGGGAGCGCCTTGACCTCTTCGCCGCCCAGAAGTTAGAGTTCTTCGAGCCTGACTTGAAGAAGTTCCGCTGTCTCGCCCTCGCTTTCGAAGCGATCCAGCGCGGTGGTAACATGCCGTGTATCATGAATGCCGCCAACGAGATTGTGAACCGCGGATTCTTAGAAGACAAATGTCGTTTCCTGCAAATGAGCGACATCATCGCTGAGACGATGGTGAGATGCACCTACGATGCCAACCCGACATACGACACCTATGTCGCTACTGACGCAGAGGCACGACAGATTGCCACAGAGTTAATGAGATAGATACTTGCAACTTTTTCAAAGTATATAACGTCTAAAAGAAAAATAGTAAATAATAATGGAAGTATTTTTAATCAGAGTATTACAATTCATTCTTGCCATCTCATTGCTGGTATTACTGCATGAGGGTGGGCATTTCTTCTTCGCCAAGCTCTTCGGAGTGAGGGTGGAGAAATTCTATATCTTCTTCGACTGGAAGTTCAGCCTGTTTAAGTTCAAACCCAAGAACAGTGATACCGAATACGGTGTCGGATGGTTGCCACTGGGCGGTTACTGTAAGATAGCCGGTATGATTGACGAGAGTTTCGACACAGAGCAGATGAAACAACCCGAACAGCCATGGGAGTTCCGTACAAAACCGGCATGGCAGCGCCTGCTGATTATGATTGGCGGTGTACTGGTGAACTTCCTGCTCGCCTTGTTTATCTACTCCATGATTCTGTTCTATTGGGGCGACACCTATATCCCTGTAGGAGAGATCAACATGAAGTTCAATGATGAGGCTAAATCCTATGGATTCCGCGACGGCGATATTCTTGTGGCTGCCGATGGTAAGTTGTTCAAGGATTTCTCCGCTGACCTCTACCGCATGATTTCCGATGCCCATGATGTCGAGATATTCCGTGACGGCAAGCATGAGCACATCAGTCTGCCTGGCAAACTCAACCTGCTCGATATGCTCAAGTCAGAGCCGCGCTTCGTCGAGCCTTTCCTTCCTGCGGAGATTGACAGTGTGCTGCCAGGTTCTCCTGCGGAGAAGTTAGGCTTAGAGGCAGGAGACAAAATTATGTCACTGAACGGACATCCCATCGACTCACATAACACCTTCCTCTATGAGTTAGGACGTTTGGACGACCTGTTGGCTGTTGCCAAGACCCATGAGGACAGCTTGAAGGTGCGCACCGTGACACTGACCTTCAAGGGTTCACAGCGTGATACCGTGCAAGGCATAGCCACTGTCACAGTCAACGGAACGGAGATGCCATCTGCGAGTATAGTAACCGAGTACGGCATCTTTACCAAGCAAGTTGTCCTGACAGAGAACCTGAAACTGGGAATCATGGCCCGACAACTCACATCGCTTTACAAGCCTATCACTGTGGAGTATGGTTTCTTCGAGAGCATTCCCGCAGGTATCAAGTACGGTTGGAACGTATTGACATCCTATGTCGACGACCTGAAATATGTCTTCACAGCCGAGGGTGCTAAGTCGCTCGGTGGTTTTGGAGCGATTGGCAGTCTCTTCCCCCCGATGTGGGACTGGTATATGTTCTGGAAGATGACCGCATTCCTCAGCATCATCCTCGCCTTCATGAATATCCTGCCCATCCCTGCCTTAGACGGTGGACATGTTCTCTTCCTGCTCTACGAGATGATCACCCGTCGTAAGCCCTCGGAGGAGTTTATGATCCGTGCGGAGTATGTCGGCTTCGGCATCCTCATCCTGCTAATGGTGGTTGCCAACCTCAATGACATTCTTCGATGGTTGGGCTATCTATAAAACGATAGTTACTATAGTCCCTATAGTTCCTATAATAATATAATAAGGTACGCATAAGTACTGGATAAGTTAAATAATATTAAATCTTTAACTTATCCAGTACTTCGTTTTCCTGATTAAAGAGAAAAGCCGTACCTTTGCAGTCCGATTATTGGGGAGAGACTTAGAATCCCCGTGAGCCGTGTGTAAATAGTGGTGTCTTTGGCCGGGCATTGCGGTTTGTGAATCATGGTTCAGCCGAAAGGCACAGACGTTAGACTGCTGCGGAGCGTTAGACTCTCTGCCGTAGTGTTGTTTGTGCATAAGAGAAAAAGAAATAAATGTTTTTTAGTAGTAAAATTTAAAAGTAAAAATGGACACTTTAAGTTACAAGACCATTTCCGTATCAAAGGAAGCTGCCCGTGAGCAGAAGGAATGGGTGGTTATCGACGCTACCGATCAGGTAGTAGGCCGCCTTGCTTCTAAGGTTGCGAAACTGATTCGCGGAAAGTACAAGCCCAACTTCACTCCTAACCAGGACTGTGGAGACAATGTGATTATCATTAATGCCGATAAGGTGAAATTCACCGGCAAGAAAGAGACTGACAAGGTATACACCCGTTATACTGGTTATCCTGGTGGTCAGCGTTTCAGCACTCCCGCTGAGCTCCGTAAGACTCCTTATGGTGTAGAGCGTTTCCTGAAGCACGCTGTGAAGGGCATGCTGCCAAAAGGTCCTCTGGGACGTCACCTGCTCGACAACCTTTATATTTACAATGGAACTGAGCACAAGCACGAGGCTCAGAAGCCAAAAGCAATTGATATTAACCAGTATAAATAATAAGATAGAAGATGGAAGTAATTAATGCAATCGGTCGTCGTAAGAGCTCTGTAGCTCGCGTTTACCTGAGCGAAGGCACAGGCAAGATCACGATCAACAAGAAGGATTTAACCGAGTATTTCCCTTCAGCTATCCTGCAGTACGTGGTTAAGCAGCCGCTGAACCTGCTCGAGGTGGCTGAGAAATATGACATCAAGGCAAACCTGGACGGTGGTGGTTTCACTGGTCAGAGTCAGGCACTCCGCCTCGCCATTGCCCGTGCATTGGTAAAGGTAAATGCCGAGGACAAGAAGACCCTGAAGGTACAAGGTTTCCTCACCCGCGACTCTCGTGAGGTTGAGCGTAAGAAGCCAGGTCAGCCAAAGGCTCGTCGTCGCTTCCAGTTCAGTAAGCGTTAATACTGGACTACGTTTAGTATCTAAACTGCTGAGACTTATAAACACTATAGGGACTATAGTTACTATACGAACTATAAACTATAATTACCCAGCAGCTGATTCTAACAAGTAATCGCTTTAGCGCTTTTACTAAGCGTAGCGACTAAAAGAATTAAAAAGAAAGTAAACAATTAAAAAAGAAAAAGCAAAATGGCTAGAACTAATTTTGATCAGTTATTGCAGGCTGGCTGTCATTTCGGTCACCTGAAGCGTAAGTGGAACCCCGCAATGGCACAGTATATCTATACTGAGCGCAACGGTATCCATATCATTGATCTTCACAAGACTGTAGTTAAGATTGACGAGGCTGCAGACGCCCTGAAGCAGATTGCCAAGAGTGGTAAGAAAATCTTGTTCGTCGCTACTAAAAAACAGACGAAGGACATCATCGCTGATAAAGCTACCAGCGTAAATATGCCTTACGTTATTGAGCGTTGGCCGGGTGGTATGTTAACCAACTTCCCGACTATCCGCAAGGCCGTAAAGAAAATGGCGAACATCGACAAGCTGATGCAGGACGGTACCTTTAGCAACCTCTCTAAGCGTGAGTTGCTGCAGATTACCCGTCAGCGTGCTAAGTTGGAGAAGAACCTCGGTTCTATCGCTGACCTGACCCGTCTGCCCTCTGCCCTCTTCGTCGTTGACGTATTGAAGGAGCAGATTGCCGTTCGCGAGGCTAACCGTCTGGGTATCCCCGTATTCGGTATCGTAGACACCAACTCTGATCCTAACAATATCGACTTTGTCATCCCAGCTAACGATGATGCCAAGGACAGCGTAGAGGCAATTCTGACCGCTTGCTGCAATGCCATCAACGAGGGTCTTGAGGAGCGCAAGGTTGAGAAGGCTGACGAGAAGGCTGCTGACGCACAGGCAGAGGCAGATGCTGAAGAGGTAAAACCAAAGCGTGCTACCCGTAAGCCCCGTAAGGCCGCTGAGGCTCCCGCAGAGGAGGAGGCTCCTAAGGCTGAGGAGGCTGCTCCCGCTGAGGAAGAGGCACCTGCTGCTGAATAATCTCTGAATATCGAGATATCGGAATATCGAGATAACGAGATTTCGAGATTTCGAGATAACGACATTAATAATAACAATAAAGAAATAAAAAACTATGGCTATTTCAATAGACGATATCAAGAAGCTTCGCACGATGACTGGTGCTGGTCTTGCTGACGTAAAGAAAGCACTGACTGAGGCAGAGGGCGACTTCGACAAGGCAAAGGAACTGCTCCGTGAGCGTGGACTTGCCATCGCTGCCAAGCGTAGCGACCGTGAGACATCTAATGGTTGTGTTCTCGTAAAGGCAGCTGACGGCTTTGCCGCTATGATTGCCTTGAAGTGTGAGACCGACTTTGTTGCCAATGGTGCAGACTTCATTGCCCTGACACAGAGCATCCTTGACGCAGCTATCGCTAATAAATGCAAGGATATCGAGGCAGTAAAGGCTCTGACTATTAACGGTCAGACCGCTCAGGAGGCTGTTACACAGCGTTCTGGTATTACTGGTGAGAAGATGGAGCTGGATGGCTACCTCGTACTCGAGGGTGAGAACATCGAGGTTTATAACCACATGGGTAAGAATACCCTTTGCACCATGGTACAGCTGAACAAGCCCGCAGCAGAGATTGGTCACAAGATCGCCATGCAGGTTGCTGCCATGAAGCCTGTAGCACTGGATGCAGACAAGGTTGACCAGAAGATTCTGGACGAGGAGTACAAGACTGCTGTCGAGAAGACCAAGCTCGAGCAGGTTGAGAAGTACGTAGAGGTTGTACTGAAGAAAGCCGGTATCAATCCTAACTTGGTTGACTCAGAGGATCATATCGAGAGCAACATCAAGAAGGGCTGGCTGACTGAGGAGCAGGCTAAGGAGGCTCGTGAGTTGAAGGAGAAGGCTGCCGCTGAGAAGGCTGCCACCTTGAATCAGAACATGATTGAGAACATCGCCAAGGGTCGTGTCCAGAAGTTCTTGAAGGAGAACTGCCTCGTTGACCAGGAGTTCCAGTTCGGTGATGGTGACAAGGCTACCGTATCACAGTGGCTTGCCCAGCAGGACAAGGAGCTGAAGATCGTAGACTTCAAGCGTTTCACACTCGTTGCTGAGTAACATCTATCTAATATACGAAAAGTGCTGGCTCTTTTAAGGAGTCAGCATTTTTTTATTTAATCCTCCCAGTATCTGATCTTACGAGTCTGTACGACATTCGTCGTCTGACTTGGTGCGTCTTTCTCCCAATAGACGATGTTTAAAGCATTACGAGTCCAGTTTCCCACATCGTCATGATCCTCGTAGTTATTCCGCATATTCACGGACATCACACACTCGTTCTTCTCGTCAAACACTTTCTGGCTCTGATTCAATATCTCATCCTGGTCGTTATAGATATACTCATTGATATAAGTGATATTGGCTGCTTGATTGGTTAGTGTACGCTTGACAAGTCTGTTACGCTTGTCATACTCATAGTCAATGACACTCATCCCCGACCGCTCCAGCATCTTCCCTTGTGTCAGATAGCCATACCTGTCATATTTCCTATCTGTAATATCCGGATTCTCCATCTTGCCATTCTTGGCAAAACGCTCCATGGGATTCTCTGCCACCGCATTCTCCGTCAACACTTCCTGCACATGGCCCTTCAATCCGAAGACCACCGCATCTTTATAATAGGGTGTACTCGGCATGTAGAAGAAATTCAGGTCTTTGGAACCATTATCATTCAAGGTTTCCGACACTTTGATATCTCCATAAGCACCGAAGAAATACTCTGCACCACCCCTACTTGAGTATTCGCCATACTCTTTTTCCAGTTTATTCAAGAAGTAAGTATGGTTGCGAGCCAGCATATCCTTGGTACGATAAGGTCCCACCGTCACATAGACAGACTGTACAAAGCGAGTGGTCAGTTGCACATTCACCATCACTTTCGCACGTATACCATAATAGTCACCACGGAAATAGACGGTCATCGGAAGTGCCCCATTCCGTAAACCCTTTCTCTTTCATCGCCACGACAAAGGAGTCAACAGGACCCTCCAATGGAATACCCAGGAAGTCCATACAACGAGTGTCCCTTTGAGCGTAAGTGTCCGATATTCCAATGAGTATCAGACATAATGTAATTAACATTCTTATCATACCTTGGTGCAAAGATACAGTAAATCGGCTGAAGTGCAAAATAATCTCACGATTTTTTACGGATTCCTCCCCGAACACGGCGCACCAGTCACGCTGTGTTTCGGAAATCGCCAACTCTTAACTTTATTTAAGGTGGGATGGACACTATTTAACTGTTTTCTTTATATCTTTGTGTCGTTTCTTAAACGCATTTTTTTGATTAACTAAAGACATATAAGGATTATGATGAAAAAACAAAAGACTGTTTTGAAAGACATTCGCATGATGGCCGTTCTGCTGGTGGCAGGCGGCGCAATGGCGGCTTGCTCGGGCGAGGACGACGCACAGGCTCCTACCCTCGATAGCCGGCAGGCCATCGTGAAGTTCACGCTGAAGTACGGCAATCAAAATCTCAATGCCACGAAGCTGATTGTAAGTGCCGACGGACAGCATATAGACGTGACACCCGATGCAGCCACAGGCGAGCTGTGGGTCGCCGTCCCCGGATTCACCAACCAGGCTGTCATATTGTCTGCCACCGTCGGCACGGACACCTACGTCTATGGCAAGGAGGGCGTGACGTTCGAGAACGGCAAGTCCTACCCCGTCACCGTGACGCTGAAGAAGGTTGAGGTTGTTGACCTCGGTGATGCCGGAAAGTGGGCGAGCGTCAACGTCGGCGCCACCGAACCTCATGAGTACGGCCAGTACTTCGCATGGGGCGGCACGACGGGCTACGGCAGCGCCGACCCCGTTACTGACGGTCGCAGCATCGATTGGACTACCTGCCCGTTCTGGGTAAGCGGCACCACCTATAGTCATGATATTAAGTTCAACAAATACGTTCCCACTGGCAAGGAAAGCTATTGGGGCGGCGAGGGTAACCCCGACGACGAGCGGGTGCTCAAAGCTGCCGACGATGCCGCCACGCAGAACTGGGGCAGCAGTTGGAAGATACCAACGAAGGAAGATTTCGAAAGGCTGATAAACACGGATAACTGCAAGTGGGATTGGACTGACGATTATAACGGCACAGGCATTAGCGGCTACATAGTGACCGGCAAGAAGACCGGCTATACCGGCAACTCTGTTTTCCTGCCCGCTGCAGGGTACCGCCTTGGCGATGCGAGCGTGTTCGACCAAGGCTCCTACGGCTACTACTTGTCATCGTCCCTCTTCTCAGACGACCCGTTCGGCTCGTGGAGCATGGACTTCATTTCGACCGACGCCCGCATGAGCGGCAACTACCGCTACT
The DNA here is from genome assembly GCA_905235835.1 of uncultured Prevotella sp. Taxonomy (GTDB): domain Bacteria; phylum Bacteroidota; class Bacteroidia; order Bacteroidales; family Bacteroidaceae; genus Prevotella. Next base: position 310 of record CAJONQ010000019.1, on the reverse strand, counting down.
GCGGCCAGAGCGTCCGCGCTGTTTACGTCGGAGAGTGAACACGGCGCACCAGTCCCACTGTGTGCTCGCTTTTTATTCCCATGTTGGGAACAAAATATTCCCAAGGCGGGAATAAATAATTGTCTGATTTATTGCAGGAAAAAGAAAAAAAAAGTAACTTTGCCTCAGAATTGATGTAAATGACATGAAGATTTTCGCTGTCGGCATGAATTATATCCAGCACAATAAAGAGCTGGATGGAGCGTTATATAAACCAGAGAGACCTGTCATCTTCACGAAAGCAGACTCGGCATTGTTGAAGGATCACAAG
>CAJONQ010000018.1 GCA_905235835.1 uncultured Prevotella sp. | reverse complement strand
TATTGCTTTCCATTTCCAAGAGGAATTGAAAGAGGCAGCAGAACAAGAAGGTTTTACTCTTGGCACCATCTTATCTGCACCGATGGAAGGACTGGTAAAATACCACCAATAACCTTTTGTGTTGATACTTTGTTGCTGAAATGTGATACTTTTGATGAAAGAAGGGTGGCTCTTGTCGATACGCAAAAAAGAAATGAAATCTATAAATAAAGAAAAACCGCTCTGCTTCAGCGTTGGGGAGACAGGGCGGATGGAAAGATATAACTAGTATCGTGTTCCTATTTTTTTAGATACAATCCGTTGATATCATGTAGGAATAAGGTCTTCTTGTCATTATAGAAACGGACGAAGTCTGCATAAGACTGATGACCAGGGTAGGGGGCAAAATAGTAGCCAGGACGGTCGTTAGCATTACGCCCCACCAGAACATAACTGATAGGGTGTTTTGCCAGCACGGGAGCCAGAGTTTTACTCCACCAGTCTTTTGTCTTGATACGCTCATATCCCGTTTCCGTGAGAGCAATGGCTTTCTGATGTTTCTTCGCCACGGCACAGACCACGTCAAGGTTCTTATCCAGTTGGGTGGCGAAAGAGGATACCTTGGTGGTGTCTCCATCGGGAGCCACGCAGTAGTAGTCCAGTCCCATTAGATCGATGATGTCATCTCCAGGGTATTGCTCTATATACTTTGCTTCGTCGATGTCCGTACTGTCTGCTTCGAAAGAATAGGCATAGAGTACATTTGTCACCTCTTTCTCTTTGAATTGGCCAGCAATCATTCTCCAGCCCTCTACTGTCTGTCCTTTGCGGAATCTTAGCATGACGGGCACCTTCACACCGTAAGGTGTTTCCAGAGTGTTCAGGAAGTTGGCAACGTGATTCACTTGTTCCACCAGTTTAATGCCCTCGGGGATTGTCCATGAGAGGGACACCATTCCCCCTTGGTCATAGTGCCGGATTGCCGCCTGACGGATACGCTCAAAGGAGATGCCGTCAAGATTGACGGAATCCCCCTTCTCCATTCCACCTAATTCAAAACTCACCAAGGCAGGATGGTCGTTGCAGACACTCTTTATGTCAGAGCGGTCCTCGTCACCTTCCCAACCGACACCATATAGGGGTGCATCCTGATGCCCAAACAGATAGACACCACTGTCGCCTAGTTGTTTCAGGTTTTTCAATAGGTTCTCTGTTCGTTGCGTCCTTCCACTGTCTGCAAGTGGGTCGTCTGCCTTATGGTGATTGTCGCCACACGAGGTAATAACCAAGGTGGCGACAATAATAGTAAGATATTTGTCCATATTTTAACTTATTCAGCGGTAGGAGACTTAGCCCAGATGGTTTGGAAATCATATGAACTGTCATTGCTTGTGCATGCCTTAACCATCATCGGAATCAGAGTCCCACTGTCGTTTATCCACTCACCTGTTGCGTGGTCAACATAGCCGAAGGCTTCATTGATAGACCCATCAGAGTTCATGCTGACTACTCCCTTGGTATTGTTATCCCAAATGAACATCGGTATACCAGCAAGGTTAGCGGCGCGACAGAAGAATTCCAAATAATAGGCTCGGAAAGCATTTGCCTTATCTGATGGGTGTGCCACACAGCCGTATTCACCTAGATAACAAGGAATCCCCTGCTCGATATATGCAGTACGTAGTTTATAAAGCAAGTTTAATACATACTCTTCATTAGCACCAGCAATAGAGTGAGCAGGATCAGCATTATGTCCCCAGCTACTGTACATATCATTACCTTCTTTGTCAAGAGGTGAAGTGCAGAATGCATAGGGGTCATAATTGTGTACGGCTACCATTATATGGTTGGCAGGGTCTACAGGTAGCTCAAGATGAGCGATAGTGAGATCGATATTAGCAGCATAGCCTGCTACCCCAATCCAGCGAGTGGCATTATTACCACCAGTAGCACGGATAGCATCCACTGCATATTGGTTCCACTGGTTCAGCAATGCGAACTGTGCGTCAGAGCCTGTTCCCCAGTCGTCGCCTGCATGTATCTCATTGAAAGTCTCAAAGATCAGTTGTTCGCCATAGTTTTTGAATTTGTTTGCAACCTGAGTCCATAAAGTCTCGATAAGTGCCTTGTCTACTGCGGCGGTCTCCTCATTAGAGGCAGCATTGCCGAGATCTGTCTCAAAAGAGTCATGGTGCGTATTCAGGACAACGTTCAGCCCTGCTGCGATAGCAAGGTCAACAACACCAGCAACCTCATCAAGATAAGCAGCGTCAATCACGTTATTATCATCCATGTGGTCTGTCCATGTAGCAGGAATACGGACAGTTTTGGCACCGGCATTGGCAAGAGCCAAGAACGGAACTGCTGTCATGGTAGAAACGCCGTCCCAGTAACCCCATCCTTTCGTAATGGCATCACCAGAGGTGTCAAAGTGGTTACCGAGATTCCATCCCCAGCCAAGTTTCGCTGTCATCTCTGTCGCAGTATTGGCAGGCAGGTCTTTGATTGACCATGTGAGATTAATCTCTTGGTTGTAGGCATTGCCCTGTGGACCCGTGATGAGACCTGCGGGAATCACCAAAGTCTGTGTTTTACTGAAATCTATGTCAGCAGTGATGGTCAGTTCTTTGCTGACACCTAACACAAGTGCGCTCTTCACACTCTTTCCATTCAGCGTAATCTGACTGGCATTCTTTGACGCGAAATTGATGTTCTTATCGAAAGAAATGGTAAAAATCTTCTCGCCAAACAATAAGACTGTATTAGCATCTGGTGTAGTGGAGACTAACTCTGGCGCTCCAACCTCAGGAATGCTATACTGTGCATCTGTGTCAGCGCAGGCTGTGGCAACGAATGCCACAACTGCAATAGACATAGTGTTTATAATATTTTTCAGTTTCATAATCTAATCATGATTTAATTATTCAACAGTAATTTTAGTTGCACGACAGTTTTCGCCTTGCAAAATCCAGCAGTAGCCCCAGTCATTCAGTTGTTCTGCTAATGCTGCAGTAACAGGAATCTCGATGGCTCCGTTGTGTTCATCCAGATTGTAAATGTTAGGATTAACATTATTTCCATTGTTGAGACCAGTGGCGTTACCAATCTCAGTCTGTTCGCCCCAGTGTCCGTCAAAGAACTGTACCTGCCACCAATCATTAGTCGGTGTAATATACAATCGTAGTGTCATACCTGCCTTAAGTTCTGCATCCACAAACATCTGTGGATTGTTTGCACCGGCTGTACCATCACCAACCTGCCAGTTAATAGTCCATGAACCGAAGTCAAGATCACCTGACCATAGAGTTTGCTCCAATACGGTATAATGTGTAACTGCAATTTTCGTGATAACCAAATTCTCGCCTTGCAAAATCCAGCAGAAGCCCCAGTTGTTCTGCTAATGCTGCAGTAACAGGAATCTCGATGGCTCCGTTGTGTTCATCCAGATTGTAAATGTTAGGATTAACATTATTTCCATTGTTGAGCCCTGTTGCATTACCAATCTCAGTCTGTCCGCCCCAGTGTCCGTCAAAGAACTGAATCTGCCACCAGTCATTAGTCGGTGTGGCATATATGCGGATAACGTCACCTTCTTGCAGATCCATGTCTACAAACATCTTGGGATTATTGGCACCAGCAGTTCCATCACCTACTTGCCAATTAATACTCCAAGAACCCAAATCAAGTGCTCCACTCCAAAGAACGGTAGTCACCTCGGTGTTTGGAATAAAGTCAATAGTATAAGTAATCTCACCATTAGACGAGATAAGACGGACCTTTGAACCTTTCTTAGCCTTATCGGGAACGCCAATTATCAATTCACTATTGCCGTTGACAAGGACATACTGGCAGTCATTGCCATCTATTTGTACTCCTGTCAATTTATCGCCATTAGCAACTGTAAGAGTTAAAGAGTTACCGGCTTTTAGTTCTACATCCTCGCCAGGAAGTTCAGTGGCATAGCAGAATACAGCCTCTTCGATTGTCAAGTTTGGAGCATCAATACTTGTGCCATTAGTAAGGTTTAACTTAGGTTGCCCTGAGGTTCCCTCCATAGGAACAGTAACAGTAATAGTGGTACCATCACCACTAACCTCAAACTTAGCAGGGTCATTCTGTGCATTGCCAAAGGTAACACTCTTCACGAGGTCAAGGTTGGTACCACTTATCTGTAACTCAGAACCTGCACTGGCAGGATTAGTATTATAAGCGGTGACAACAGGCTTCACCAGTGTGAAGGCAACTTCTACGCTCTCACCATTAGCCATGATGAGTTGCAACTTACCATCAACAGCCGTCTCTGGAACAGCGTTGACAACCACCTTATCAGCAGCCACAGTAATCTCACCACCATCTACAGTACCACCATCATTGGTGGGGAATGCAACGGCAGAAACAACATCCATGTCTGCACCAGTAATGGTCAGTGTCTCACTAGCCTTTACGGGATTAGGAGCAGCAACACCATTGCTGGGCTTTACAGTAACCAAAGTAACGACAGGTACTTCCTCCTCAGACTTACATACGAGCCTGAAAATTCCTCCAGGAGCCTCTGCGGGAAGGGTAAAGGTCAGGATGGTACCATCCTCGCTAACCTCAAAATTAGTAGTCTCAAACTCACCAAACTTGATGGCGCTAATGACATTATAATACTCACCTGTCAGTGTGATAGTCTCACCTGCCTTAGCGGTAATCTCACCATCAACCTCTGCTTCTCCGCGAGGAGAGGCAATCATGCTGGTTGTGGGCAAACCTATAGTCAAAGCATTTTCCGTAATGATAGTCTGATAGGTTAATGCGTTCTCTTCTTCCTTTGTGCGCTGAATTGTCAGGTCGGCAGTGTAAAGTTCCAATTTACCAGACTTAGCCTCCTCAGGAACCACAACGTCGATATAGTAGCGGTCGTGTGCGACAAAGTCGCTGGATGAGACAAGCACTCCGTCCGCAAAGGCGAGAGAGTAAATGAGGTTCAGATAGTCACCCTCAATGCGGATCGTCTCACCTGGCATCACCGTCTCCTCGGGAATAGCAGTTATCTCAATACCTTCAATATACTCTATTTGAGTCTTAGTCGTGATCGTCTGGTCAGTCTTCGTCTTCAGTGTCACGTAACCAACCGTAGGACCATCCTTTGGAATTGTGACACGAATCTCACTGGGAACACCAGCCTTAACGACCTCAATATTCGTAATCTCACCTACACCAGGAATGTTGATACTGGCAACCTGATCAAGGTTACTACCTACGAAGCGCAACTGTCCACCACGCATCACGGGGTTAGGACCGTATGCATTGAGACTGACCCCTCCCTGATACTGATTGGTGCCTAGGTCATCGTTGCTGCATGCCGTCAGCGATAGTACGACGAGTGCTATCACTAACAGGGTGAATATATTTTTTATCTTTTTCATAATCATCAATAGCATTTAGTTATTTATAAGGTACGGCACGGATATTGTCAATTCTGATGATAGGAGCACAGTCTGTACCAGCGACGCCACCGCCACAAACAAAGAGGGTCAGACTTGTGAAGAATTCTTCACCACTGATTGTTCCTGTTGCTGCTGCACCGCTGTATCCGTAAATAAACGATGATTTAATAGGAATAGTAACGGTGATCCACTCGTCATTGGTGTCGAAAGAGCCTGTATCAGCCCAAGGACGATACAATGCGCGAGGTATCGCATCATTGCTAATATAGGTGTTGTTTGCTCCTGCCACGGTGTTACCATCAGCGTCTACACCTGCCTGACCGCCAGAAATAAGGTCTATACCACCAGCAATAATTTGCATGGCGTTGGAAGACCATGGACTTGTAGTTGGAACGTACATCTCAAATTTATAAGCCATATTCTCCCATTTGGAGAAGTCTGCAAAGTCGGTCAACTTCTGCTCACCTTTCGGATAACCTGCAGAAGGATCCCAGTTTCCTGGCCAGTACTCAAATGAGAAATGAGCATCATCCCATTTGCTACCATCACCATTAATGACGGCTTCTCCATTACCCAATTGAACGTAGTTGCCTGTAATGCCATTTTCATTTTGAATGGCAAGGTTGTTATGCCAGCCGTGCATGCTAAGACCTGTCACACCGTCGAAGTCGAACATCAGTCCGCGGCTGTCAAGGTAGTAGAATGATGTAGTAGAAGTTCCATAGACAGAAGTTACAGTCAATGGTCCCTGCTCTGTACATTCGGGTACAGTAAAGGTGACAGAAGTACGGTTGTCATTAACTTTAATGTCTGTTACAGCCTGCCCATTAGGGAAAAGAATCTCCAGAGGAGTATTGGGGTCATTTACGATATAGTCTCCATATAATGTAGCAGTAGAGCCGGGTTTCGCATACTCACAGGACATCGAAGTGATACTTGGAGCAGGGATGTCAACGTGGAAGGTATACTCCACGGTCTCGCCACCTTGAGTCACCATATAAATCTTATCGGTCACTAAGTCGGGCACAGAGCGTGGTACCTGAACAATAAGGGTGTTGTCTGTGATATAACTTGAGTTCAGCACAGCCTGCTGATCGTTAAAATATAACTCATAGACACTGCGTAGATTGCTACCCACGAGACAGAGAATAGCTTGAGGACTGGCACTTTCAACCAACTCACCATTAGTGTAGTGGGTGTCTGCCTCATCATTATAGTTCTGAATTTCCGATGAGAGACAACGGATGTAGTTTACAGTAGGCGTACCACCTGCAACCTCGTATTTGTCAGGCTCGTCCTTACAAGAAGTCAGTCCTATGCTGGTAATGGCAAGTACCGCAAGGCAAAAGCCTTTATATAAATTTCTAGTTTTCATTTCTTTATTTGTTTTAGTTATTCATAACTATAGGTTTCGCGAACGTCAACGTGCTCGCCATCAACGTTAGAACCAAGACTTGGGTTGAATACAACATCTGCAGTTGGAAGCGGCATCATGAAATAGGCTTTTTTAGAGTCTGGATCCGTCTTCATCATTGCGCGAGGGTTGGGGGCAGACGTGTTCTGGTCATATCCCATTGAACTGGTCACTGTCCATGAGCCGTTCTCGTTATACCCCTTATAGAGGTCGTCCAATCCATAGTATGTGTTGCGCTTCTGGTTGATCAGTTCGTTGATACAGAACTCAGGATCGTAGTAACTGACACGTACATAGTCATACCAGCGGTCACCTTCTAAGGCAAACTCCAGGCGACGTTGTTTCCATACCATATCCCAAGTTAGTGTTGCTGGGATATCACTCTCCTGATTGTAACCAGCGCGGTTGATGACTTTACGATAAGCCTCAATGGCACTGGCATCTGTGGTGCTCTTTGCCGTACCCATCTTCGCTTCAGCATAAATCAAGTATATATCAGCCAAACGTAGCAGGTGGGTAGAAAGACTGTTATACATATATTTTGCAGAGTGACCAATGCCAGTTTGGTGGTCGTTGGCATTGCCGTACAGGTGCTTAGCGCAGTTGGCTCCAGTACTAGAGTTGAGTTGACCTCCAGCAGAGGGGTTATAGTCACCATCGTAAATGAACTTGATATAGTCGAATCCATTATGATCCTGCCAGAAATAACTGTATTTGTATCCTGGGAGCATCATGGTTGCCTTCAACCGTACGTCCCTATGGTTAATCCAAGCGTCAGGCTGTTGCTCAAGAAGTTTCACACCATATGCTTCCTCAAGATCAACCGTCGGGTCAGTCGTCGCCAAACTCATCGAATCCCTGCATGCCAAGATCACATTGAAGTGAGTTCTGCGCAGTCCATACTGTTCCGTCTGCAGTCCAGCGCCATGCTATCAGACTTTCCTGATTGAAGTTGTTATTCAATTTGAAGATATCTTCATAAGGATATACTAACTCACGTCCACTTTCATCGATGACTTCTTTGGCATACTTAGCGGCATTTGCCAGATCATCAGCATTCAGAGATCCACTGATACCTGCTTTTGTCAAATATACTTTTGCAAGAAGACCTGTGGCACCATAGTAGTCAATGCGCCCGTTAGTAGGAGTGTTGATTCCAGCAAGTAGCTCGCGGGCTTTCTCCAACGTCATGATAATATATTCGTAAACATCGGCACGCTTAACCTTCTTTGATGTGTTATAACCGCCAGAGGCGAGGGCCGTTGTGTTGTCGTGTACGATAGGTACTTCACCAAAAGAGCGTACCAGATAGAAATAGGCAAAGGCCTTCCATACAAGGCACTCACCCATGGCCTGATTCTTGACACTCTGTGAGGCAGGAGCCCCCTTGATACTATTATAAACAACGTTCGCATGACCGATGACAGCCCATAAGGAGTAGGACATGTTTACCAAGTCCTGATCAGTACCATTGACTGTGAATTGGACATAGGGACTGTTACCCATATAAAGGTTACCAGAAAGGCACTCACCGACTTTAAAGAATCCACGTTGGAAATCATACCAAGGAGAGTTATACAGATAGTTGACACCCGAGACACACTGGGCATCCGTCTGGTAGAAATTGTCCTGGTTGTAGGAGTCTTCCGTCGGACGGTTGAGGAAGTCGCTGCACGATGTCGTCATGACTCCTATTACCGATGCAACAACCAAGTATTTAATATTTGATAGTTTCATATCTTTCTATGTTTTAAGAGTTTTCTTAATTAGAACGTCACATTCAGTCCAAAGGAGTAAGTGGTAGGAGAGGGATAACGTCCGTTGTCAAGTCCCATCACATTGATAGAGGCGGTGCTGACACCAATTTCAGGGTCATAGCCACTATACTTTGTAATGGTAATAAGGTTCTGGAAATTAGCATAGATGCGAAGACTCTCCAATCCCCATTTGACAATCCATTTCTTGGGGAACGTATATCCTAATGTGATGTTTTTCACACGGAGGTAACTTCCATTCTCAATATAGCGGTCGCTCATGCGGTCATTATCGTTCGGGTCGCTTATGCTTGCACGTGGCAGTGAAGCACCTGGGTTGGCAATCTTGGTGTTGGTGATATCATCATACCAGTTGTAGATCAACTGACCATCACCACGATCAATACCTGCGGAATAGTCCTTAGTAGGATCAATCGGGGCAAGAACGGTGCGTCCCTTCACATCAACCAACTGGTTCGTCCATGCGGAGTTCATGTGCGTAAGTTTCATTTTCATATAGTTCATGACCTTATTGCCATAAGAGCCGTTGATGAAGATGTTCAGGTCAAAGTTTTTCCAGCGGAAGGTGTTGTTAAATCCGAAGGTGAACTTTGGCAGTGGTGAACCGATATTGGTCTGGTCGTTCTCGTCAATCACACCGTCACCATTGATGTCTTTGTATTTGATGTCGCCCACCCATACATTGTTGTTCTTTGCGAACACCCCGTTGGATGGATATTTCGCGGGTTTCGGAGAAGTCTCGATATCCTCCAAACTTTCATAGATCCCATCAGTTACATAACCGTAGAAGTTGAACAGGCTTTCACCGACATTTGTCACACTCACTACGTCGCTCCACTGTCCATATCCAACAATCTGTGCAGCCTCAGTACCTGAGAGAGCCACCAACTTATTTTTGTTGAAAGAAATTTGGAAGTCTGAATCCCATTGGAACTTACCAATGAGAGGGTGAGTGTTCAAACTAATTTCCAAACCAGTATTGCGGATATGTCCGTAATTACCCCAAGGTGCTGCAAGTGCAGAGGAGGCATTTCCGCTTGTTCCCATGTAAGAAGGCAATTGTAAAGGCATCAGCATGTCTTTTGACTCTTTCTTATACCAATCAATAGTCAAATTGATACGGTCATTTAGGAAACCAAGGTCCAGTCCTATGTTCGTCTGTTCCTGACTCTCCCACTGAATAGTAGTATTGGCGATGTTCGCAGGCCGATATGACTGACCGAGCAGGGTATTAACTTGTGACACTGTGACACCCCATTTGTATCCACCGATATTGGAGTTACCAGTTTGTCCCCAACCGATACGTAGTTTACCGTTGCTAATGAACTTTCCTAAAGGGGAGTTCTCAAAGAATTTCTCATTGGAGAAACGCCATGAGCCAGCGAATGAATGGAATCCAGCCCATCGTCTGTCAGGACCGAAGTTTGAACTACCATCATATCGGTAAGTGTAAGTGGCATTGTATCGGTTATCATAACTGTAGGTCCAACGGGTGAAGAATGAAGCCATGGAACTGCTGCCGAATCCATAACCGATCGCAGGGGTTCCCTGACCCAGTTTCGGATTGTGAACCTCATTGGAAGGTAGGTCTGTATTCTCAATGCTAGAATAATCATAATTGCTCTTCCATGCCTCCTGCCCAACCATTGCCGTTACATAATGCTTACCAAAACTGCGGCTATAGGTTACATAGTTCTTGATAGACCAGAAAGTACTTGAGTTTTTTTGGATGGCACTCTTGTTGGAGTTACGGTGGAAAGTTCCCAGATCCATTGTGGGTTGCCACCGCTCACCTTTGCTGGAACTGATGTCGTATCCCAATTCTGTGTGCCATATCAGATCCTTAATGGGAGTAACGTCAAAGAAAATATTACCTGTCAGTTTTTTACGATTAAGTAGAATCTCATCCTCTAGTGCCATGGCAATGGGGTTGGGGTTTGTATAACCTTCTTGGGATACAGAAGAGTAACTGCCGTCTACATTATATATAGGTATATCAGGCTTTGTCGTCAAAGAATAGCCAATCAAACCCTCATCTGAGTCAGCAAGTTTCAAGTTGTCGTCCGTGTTTGAGAATGTGGCGTTAACCCCCATCTTCAGCCATGACTTCAGTTGTGCGTCAATATTGGCGCGAACTGAGAAACGCTCGAACTTGGAACCGATGATGGTACCTTCCTGATTCATATAGCTTCCGCTAACATAGTATTGCACTTTTTCAGAACCACCTTGCGCACTAATCTGATGCGAATGCTGTAATGCTGTCTGGAAGATGGCATCCTGCCAGTTTGTACCTTTGCCCAATATGGATGGATCTGCATAATAAGCACTTGCGGATAACTCTCCAGCGGCTGCCATGTCGTTGTTGAACTCTGCAAATTCACGTAGATTCATCATGTCAAGGCGTTTTGTCTGTCGGTTCCATGCTACCATACCATTATAGGAGAATTTCGCCTCACCTGCCTTACCGTGCTTGGTGGTAATCAGTACAACGCCATTGGCACCCTGGGCACCATAGATTGCTGTGGCGGAGGCATCTTTCAAAATCTCCATGCTGACGATGTCGGCGGGGTCGATAGTGGAAAGAGGTGAAATGGTCGAGTTAGATCCATTACCCAAGGCATCACCCAGACCGTAGTCGGCACCACTCTTACCACCCGTCTGAACGATGACACCGTCAATCACATACAACGGATCGGCATTGGCATTAATGGTCGCGGTACCACGGACGCGAATAGCAGAGCTGGAACCTGGAGCACCAGAAGTGGATACTGCGGTAACACCAGGAGCACGTCCCTGTAGTGACTGGTCGAGTGAGGTGATGATAGAACCCTTGACGGCATTCTCACCCAATGAGACACTGGCACCTGACAGGTCACTCTTCTTCATTGTACCATAACCTACGACAACCACCTCGTCAAGCATCTTCTTGTCTTCTTCGAGAATGATGTCATACTTACTGCGATTGTCAACCTTGAACTCCTTCGTGAGATAACCGATGTAGGAAATCACGACAGTCTGTCCTTGATTAACGCTCAAAGTGAAATTACCGTCAAAGTCGGTGGCTACACCGTTTGACGTTCCTTTCACTACTACACTGGCACCGATAATCGGACCTTGTGCGTCCGATACTGTACCTGTAATTTTCTTCGTCTGCTGTACGGCAGGCAGTGGGGCGTTGCCCTCCACAGCGTGCATCGGCGACAAGAACCCCAGCAGGAATATGCTGCATGTTCCTGCCAGCAGAGTTTTCTTACTGCAAAATAGATTCATACGGTTAAAAATATTTATAATTAAATTAGTAGCTATTTCATAATTCTGTTTGCAAAAATAGATATTAATTTGTTAGTATACAAAAAAATAGGAGGAAAAATATTCTATTTTATTCAAAAGTATCTAAATTCGTCAAAAAAGTATTAAAAAGGAGAGGGAAAATTATCTATGCCGCATAGAACACTTCCTACACGGTTTGTTACCAAAAACTCAGTTCTTCGCATGCGCATGTGCGCATACTATAATTTTTAAACCCTTGCCACCGTTGCCGCCTTGCAAAACTATTTGGTAATCAGTGGATTGCAGGTGGCAAGGAGGTGGCAACGGTGACTTTATCCGAAACAAGGTGATACTATGTTCCATGCCATGGAACAAGTTGTTCCACCCCATGGAACAACCAGGAAGGTGCCTCCTGCTGGTCTTGAAGGTGCCTCTTGCAGCCCTCGAAGGTACCTCCTGCAGCCCTCGAAGGTGCCTCCTGCAGCCCTCGAAGGTACCTCCTGCAGCCCTCGAAGGGCGATGGTTTCTTAACAATCTCTTGGTATGTCGTTGTCACCCTTGCCGCTTCCTTGTCACCTGCAATCGTTTGATTATTAAGTAGTTTTGCAAGGCGGCAACGGTGGCAAGGGTTTAAAAACTTATGGTATGTGCACATGCGCATGCGAAGAACTGAGTTTTTGGTAACAAACCGTGCAGGAAGTGTTCTATGCGGCATAGATAATTTTTGCGGGAAAAATTTGCTTATATTCGACGAAAATACTATCTTTGCAACAACTACGAGAAAAGTTGTAACAGAAAAATCGTAATATGGCAGATCAAGATATCAGATGGATTCAAAGATATGACAACTTCCACAAAGCCTGTGCCAGAGTTTTGGAAGTAACAGAGTCAGACAAGTTCTATACAGACTTGTCGGAACTGGAAATGGAAGGTCTTGTTCAGCGATTTGAGTATACCTATGAGTTGGCATGGAAAGTTCTGCAAGATTTGCTGACATATAAAGGCTACCAGTTCGTGACAGGTCCAAATGGTACGCTTAAAATGGCATTCGAAGATGGATTGATAACCAACCATGACGGTTGGCGACGTATGGGGAAAGCCCGTAATACAGTTGCTCATACCTATGATGAAAATGACGCAAAAGAAATCGTGTCTCAGATTTTTAAGGAATACGCCCCTTTGTTAAAAGAACTTGATGAGACGTTAGGGATACTTGCACAAGATAAGGATTATCAATAGAAAGAGAATGTTTGGATTAAGCGACAATGTGATACATGAGATACAGGATATTTTCCGTAAGCATAAGAACATTCGGAAAGTCTTGATATTCGGATCCCGATCAAAAGGAAATTATAGGGAGGGGTCGGATATTGATTTGGCTGCTATTGGTGACAATATAGATATTAATCAGATCCTGGATGTCAGTATGGAGATAGATGATTTAGGACTACTTTATCATGTTGATTTGATTAATTACGAGAAGTATAAAGGCACTCCTCTCGCAAGGCATATAGACCGTGTAGGGCAAGTGTTCTATGCGGCATAGATGATTTCCCCTCCCCTCCCTAATACTTTCTTGACAATTTCTTATTGTATTTTACCACGACTGATATTTTTACAAAGAAAAATTTGGAGGTTTGGGGATTAATCCCTAATTTTGCATCGTGTATGATTTCGGCTCGTGGGACGCGAGTGTACATATGACTAAAACAAACAATGAACTTTTTTTATATTAACCTAACATTTTTTAAATTAAACGCTTATGAAAAAATTATTTACTCTGATTGCTGCTGCATTGATGGCAGTGGGTGCAAGTGCTGAAGAGAAGGTGGTGATTTCTACGCCTATTACAATTGAGGCTTCTGCCGCTGACAAATGGGGAGGATCTGATGTGTTTACCATTCCTGTAGCAGATGTTGCTTCTGGCGATTTTTTGAAGATTTACATTGGTGTGGCAGAAGCAGGTGAAGGAGAGCAAAACGTTGTCCAGTTCCGTGCCAAAGATGATGCCTCAGTCTATTACGGAAGTGATTTTTACCCTGCAGCAAATGATGTTATAACAATTCCTGTAAACGACGCTATACTTGCTGTGTTGACTGGTGGATTTAAATTTGGTGGCTGCATCCAGCAAAAATCAGGCTCTTGGTCCGCTGTTCCTGGAAAAAAGGTAGTTATTGATAAAATTTCGGTAGTTCCCGCAACAGACTACTCTGTTGTTTCTCTTTATGACGAAGCTGTTGCAACATCTGGAGCATGGAAATCAGTCAATATGGGTAAGGCTAACTTCCAGATAGCAAAAGCAGGCGATATTATCGTTGCAAACTTTAATGCGGAAGATGCTAATAGAAACGAAGGAAACTTCCAATTCGTTATTGGTGGTTATAAAGCTGAGTTCTGGGTTGTTCCTCCATTTGCTGTAATTAATGTTATAGATGATTTGGTTACAAAGATGGCATCAGGGCAATTCTACTATCAAGGTGCAAAATTCCCATTCACAGTTACTGCTAAACTGTATCGTCAGAAGGATGGGTTACCTACTAATGAAACTTCTCTAGAAGTTCCTGCAACTGAGTTGGGCAAGTGGGAAAATTCTGTATCAATAGCTAAAGATAAATTTGCTAATGTGGCTGTTGGTGATGAGATTCATGTACTTATAGCAGATTGGAAGAGTGTTAAATATGACGGTGAAAGTTGGACAAGAACAGCACAGCTCCAGTTGAAATCTGGTGCAGATGGTAATCCTGCTCTTGAATGTAGTGCTGAGGTCGCTGATGCTGCAGGCGTATCAGAGGTTGTATTCATTCTTACCGCCACTGACGTTACGGCTATTCAAGAGAATGGTTTGGTTATCGGTGGTCAGTGCGCAACCATTAATGGTGTGAAACTGATTACTGCAAAGGCTGCTGATGAAGGTGGTGAAGAGGCAACAGGTGTAACTTATCAGTTCAACAATCAGGCTTCAACGTATGTGTTGGGTGAACTGTGCAGCTACAACCTATAGCATGGATGGAAAGGAAGGATTCTCTGTAAACTATACAGGTGGCTCAAACGACAATAAGATGCAAGTTAAACTTGCCGCTAATGAGGAAATTTTCTTCGAGTATAGTAATTCTCAAACAAAGAATAATGCAGTGAAGACAGGTGAGAATTATATGCAGTGTGATTCCAAGAACTTTGTGATTAACATTCCTGTTAAGACAGGTGATGTTATCTACATCAAGTACTCTGCAAAAGGTGGCACTGCTGCTGCACTTGATGTTTATGGCTCAGAGCCTGCAATTACTGCGGATGCAGAAGCCGTTAAGACATGTTCAGGAAAGACTGAAGGTGAGTCTGTTATCTTCAAGGCGACAGCTACAAAGGGTGGAACTGCTAAGATTAAGGAAACTAGTGGCGGTATGCGTGTTTACGCTATCTCTATTAATCAGGAGCCTACAGGTATCCAGAACGTGAAGGTTGCTGATGCTAAGTCTGCCAACGGTGCTATCTACAACCTCGCTGGTCAGAAGGTGAACGAGAGCTACAAGGGTATCGTTATCAAGAACGGTAAGAAATACATTCAGAAGTGAACGAAGAACTAAGTTTACTTAGATTCTTCTGAGCGAAAATGTATTCGACGAAGTCAAGTTCATTCAGAAATAATTGAATATCCTTGAGTGATATGAAGGTGGGACTCCAACGAGTTCCACCTTTTTCGTTGATTTATTTGGAGTTTACGAAATAATTCGTTACTTTTGCTAACTAAAAGGAAATAAACCAATACTAACATGAAAAAGCTATTACTACTAATGATGGTGGCAGCCGTGACTGTCGCCTGTCAGAAGAAACAAGAGACGACTATGGATTATGTGAAAGTAGAGAATGGACACTTTACACGTGGTGGTAAACCATATTACTACGTGGGTACTAACTTCTGGTATGGTGCTATCCTTGGCTCGGAAGGTCAGGGTGGCGACCGTGCACGACTGGGTCGTGAACTGGACGAGATGAAACGGATGGGTATTGATAACCTGCGCATCCTCGTTGGCTCGGATGGTGAGTGTGGTGTGAAGACAAAGGTAGAGCCTACGCTGCAAGTGTCACCTGGTGTGTATAATGATACTATTTTAGCAGGTTTGGACTACCTGTTGATGGAGATGGGAAAGCGTGATATGGTTGCCGTCCTCTATCTGAACAACTCTTGGGAATGGAGTGGGGGCTATGGATTCTACTTGGAACATGCCGGCGAGGGAAAACAACCACGACCGGATGATGTGGGCTATCCCGCTTTCATGGAGGCGATGTCTAAATTTGCTACTAATGAGAAGGCTCACCAGTTGTTCTATGACTATGTGCGTTTCATCATAGGACGTACTAACCGTTATACGGGTTTGAAGTATACGGACGACCCGGCTATCATGTCGTGGCAGATAGGTAATGAGCCACGTGCATTCTCCAAAGAGGCACTGCCTGCCTTTGAGAAATGGCTTGCAGAGGCTTCCGCACTTATCCGTTCGTTGGACAAGAACCATCTGATCTCTGTAGGTAGTGAGGGCTCATGGGGTTGTGAGAACGACCTGAGCAGTTGGACTCGTATCTGTGCCGACAAGAATATCGACTACTGTAATGTTCATCTGTGGCCCTATAACTGGGGATGGGCAAAGCCCGACTCGCTCATCGAGCATCTGCCAAGGGCATGTGAGAACACCAAACAGTATATTGACCAGCACCTTGCTGTGTGTGACAGTCTGAACAAACCTCTCGTGATGGAGGAGTTCGGCTATCCGCGTGATGGTTTTAAGTTCGAACTAAACACTCCCACCCAAGGACGTGACGGCTATTATAAATACGTATTCTCACTGGTTGCCGACAATGCGGAGAGTGGTGGTAAGTTCGCTGGTTGTAACTTCTGGGGCTGGGGTGGTTTCGCAGAACCCAAGCATGAGCAGTGGCAGGTGGGTGATCCCTACACCAATGACCCAGCGCAGGAGGCACAAGGCTTGAATTCCGTCTTCGCCTCTGACACGACAACTCTTGATGTCATCCGCACTCAAGTGGAGCGTATGAGTCTGGTAAAGTAACAAATATGTTAAATTGTATGTGATAAAGGTAACAAAGTATCATTATATTTGCAAAAATAATGCTAACTTTGCAAACGATATTGATACAAACCTAAACATTAAGAATAATGAGACGTATAGAAACCGTTTTAATATTGCTGCTGTTGGCTTGTGTGTTACCCATGCAGGCACAGATTCGTGGCAATGAGATACAAGTGAATGTCGTACCCGATCATCAGGATTGGAATTATAAAGTAGGGGAGACGGCTACCTTTAAGATTAGTGTGACTCGCTCCGCAACACTGATTGATAACGTGACCATCGATTATGAGGCTGGTCCGGAGATGTATCAGGACGTGAAGAAGAAAGGGGTGGTACTGAAAGACGGTACAATGACTTTAAAGGGAAAGATGACAAAACCGGGTTTCTATCGTGTCGATGTCAAGGCATACGTGGGTGGCAAGGAGTACAAAGGTGCCTGTGGCGCAGCCTTCTCTCCAGAGAAGTTGCAACCTACAACAGTGATGCCCAAGGACTTCGAGGAGTTCTGGAAGAACGCTATCAAAGAGGCTCGTAAGACAGACCTGAACCCCACCAAGCGACTGCTGCCAGAGCGTTGTACCAAGGATGTGAATGTTTATGAGGTGTCTTTCAACAATATGCAGTGGGACTATCGTACCTATGGTATTCTGTGTGTCCCTGTAAAAGAAGGCAAATATCCTGCCTTGCTGAGAGTACCGGGAGCTGGTGTGCGTCCTTATGGTGGTGATATTTATACCGCATCGCAAGGTGCCATCACTTTGGAGATCGGTATTCATGGTATTCCCGTGACGATGGAGCAGAAGGTATATGACGACATTTTCCATGGTGCTCTGAACTGGTATTGGGAGTTCTATACCGACGATCGTGACAAGAACTATTACAAACGTGTGGTGTTAGGTTGTATCCGTGCCCTCGACTATATAGAGGAATATACTCCATGGAACGGTAAGGAGATGGGTGTGTCTGGCTCCAGCCAGGGTGGTTTCCTGACCCTTGCCACTGCTGGACTCGACAAGCGTATCACTTACTATGCTCCTGTTCATGCCGCTCTTTGCGACCACACCGCTTCTCTGCAGGGTACTGCCTGTGGTTGGCCTCATTATTTCTATTATAATAAGGGCAAGGGACAGGAGAAGCAGATAGAGGTGTCACGCTATTACGATGGCGTGAACTTCGCCCGCCTGATTACAGACCAGCAGACTGGTTGGTTCTCGTTCGGCTATAACGATGACGTGGTGCCCCCCACAACAGCATGGGCAACCTATAACACCGTGAAGGGTCCAAAGGCTATTAAGCCCTATCAGGCTACCTGGCACTTCTGGTTCCAGGAGCAATGGGACGAATGGGAAGAGTGGATGTTGAAACAAATGCATTTAAGATAATATGAAGAAGATTTTGGTAATGGGTGTGGTAGCAATGACAATGGTAGCGTGTGCCACGAAACAGGCAGAGTCCCAGAAAACAGTGGCTCAGCAGTTGTTAGAGCGTTTGGACTCTCTTAGTCAGAAAGGTATCATGTACGGACATCAGGATGACCCGATGTACGGACTCACATGGGAGTATGACAAAGACTCCAGTGACGTGAAGAACGTTTGCGGCGACTATCCCGCTATCATGGGCTTCGACCTCGGTGGTATCGAGATGGGCGACAAGAAGAATTTGGACAGTGTGCCCTTCACCCGTATGACAGAGGAGATACAGAACCATTACCGTCGTGGTGGTATCATCACGCTGAGTTGGCATCCTCGTAATCCTGTCACCACCATCGAAGGCGGTGGCTGGGCAGGACAGAAGTTCCCAGAGGGTACCGCATGGGATGTTACCGACTCTACTATCGTAAAGAAAATATTGCCTGGTGGCGAGTTCCATGAGAAGTTCGGAGGATGGATGCAGCGTGTGTCCGACTTCCTCGCTACGCTGAAGGATGATAATGGTCAGAAGATTCCAGTGATCTTCCGTCCTTGGCATGAGAACTCCGGCTCTTGGTTCTGGTGGGGTGAGAAACTCTGTACCGTGGAGGAATACAAGGCATTATGGAATATGCTGCAGGATAAGTTGAAGGCTGACGGCTTCGACAACCTCGTATGGTCGTACTCTCCTGGTTGTCAGGATAACCTGACGGCAGAGCGACTGCTTGACCGCTATCCTGGTGATGGTCGTGTGGACATGATTGGCTTGGACGGTTATCAGTGGGTACCAGAGGAGAAAGACAAGTTTATAGAGTGTACCAAGCAGAACCTGACGGTACTGTGTGAGGTGGCTAAAGAGCATCACCTGATTCCAGCACTGACAGAGACGGGTATGAAGAATCTGACGCAACCCGACTGGTGGACTTCCACACTGCTGCCTGCCGTGAAGGATTTCCCCATCAGTTACCTGCTCACTTGGCGTAACTACAAGGAGGAGTGGTTCGGTCCGTCCACTTCCAAGCCCGATGCGAAATATTTCGTAGATTTCTATAACGACAAGAAGACTTTGTTCCTGAACGATATAAAATAAGATAAAGAAATGAGTGATTTTAAAACCAAAGTAGCAGCGTTGCGTGCTCACCATGAGGAACTGCTGACACGCAAGAACGAGCCCATAGAGTGGGGCAACGGTATTTACGATAAGTGGAAGAACCCTATCCTGACAGCGGAGCATACTCCATTGGAGTGGCGTTATGACTTCAATGAAAAGGATAATCCTTATCTGATGCAGCGTATCATGATGAACGCTACCCTGAACTCTGGTGCTATCAAATGGAATGGTAAATACGTGCTGGTAGTCCGTGTGGAGGGTGCCGACCGTAAGTCTTTCTTCGCCGTTGCTGAGAGTCCTAATGGTGTCGATAACTTCCGTTTCTGGGAAGAGCCTATCACTATGCCTGACGATGTGATACCAGCTACCAATATCTATGATATGCGTATTACAAAGCATGAGGATGGCTGGATCTATGGCGTGTTCTGCGCTGAACGCCATGATGACTCACAGCCTGGTAACCTGAGTGCCGCAACGGCAACGGCAGGTATCGCACGTACCAAGGACTTGAAGACATGGGAGCGTCTGCCAGACCTGAAGACGAAGAGCCAGCAGCGTAACGTGGTGCTGCATCCTGAGTTCGTTGATGGTAAGTATGCCTTCTATACCCGTCCTCAGGATGGTTTTATCGATACAGGCTCTGGTGGTGGTATCGGCTGGACATTGGTTGATGATATCACCCATGCCGAGGTGAAGGAAGAGAAAATCATCAACGCCCGTCATTACCATACTATTACTGAGGTAAAGAATGGTGAGGGACCGCATCCTATCAAGACAAAGAAGGGATGGCTGCATCTCGCACATGGTGTTCGTACCACTGCTGACGGATTGCGCTATGTATTATATATGTATATGACTTCCTTGGAAGACCCCACGAGGGTGATCGCACAACCAGGTGGATTCTTCCTCGTACCTACTGGTGACGAATATCTGGGTGACGTGATGAATGTCGCTTTCGCTAACGGATGGATTGCTGATGAAGAAGATAGTGAGCACTATTCTTCTGGTAAAGTCTTTATTTACTATGCCTCTGCCGACACTCGTATGCATGTCGCTACCTCTACCGTCGACAAACTCGTGGACTACTGTATGAACACGCCAGAGGACGGACTTTATACGGCTGCCTCAGTGGAAACCATTAAGAAACTAATTACAAAGAATAAACAAAATGGCTAAATCTAAATTATCTGAGAAAATAGGATACGGCTTTGGCGATATGTCGTCCAGTATGTTCTGGAAGATATTCTCTTACTACCTGCCGTTTTTCTATAGTAATATCTTCGGATTGTCACTGATCGATGCTGGTGTACTGGTGCTCGTCACTCGTATCTGGGATGCCGTCAGTGACCCGATGATGGGTATTGTCTCCGACCGTACCAATACGAAATGGGGTAAGTATCGTCCATACCTCTTATGGGTGGCACCGTTCTTCTCCATCTGCGGTATCCTGTTGTTCACGACACCAGATCTTGATTATGGTGGTAAGCTGATATGGGCGTATGTTACTTATATCCTGATGATGACTGTCTATACAGGAATCAATGTGCCTTACGGTGCTATGTTGGGTGTGATGACTGATGATACTAACGAGAAGACCGTTTTCTCTTCTTTCCGTATGTTCTTCGCCTATGGTGGCTCGTTTATCTCCTTGTTCCTCTGGGAACCCCTATGTAATGCGATGGGTGGCTATGACTCTCCTAAGGGATGGTTCTGGGCGATGGTGATGATCGCAGCAGCTTGTTTCGTGATGTTCATTCTCTGTTTCTTGATGACGAAGGAGCATCTGAAGACCATGTCTACCGTCAGTGTAGGTAGTGACTTTAAGGCACTGCTCTCTAACAAGCCTTGGTGGTTGCTTATTGGTGCCGCCCTGTGCTTCAACCTGTTCAACACGGTACGTGGTGCAACGGTAGCTTACTTCTTCCAGGATATCATTGGCACCAATGTCAACCTGGTGTTCTTCGGATTGGTATTTGCTTTCTATGCAGGATTATTCCTTGGTGTAGGTGAGGTGTCTAACATGGTGGGTGTTGCTTCTTGTGTTTCCATCTCCAGTCGTTTGGGTAAGAAGACCACTTTTGTTTTGGTGAACGGCTCTTTGGTGGTATTGAGCGTATTGTTCTATTTCATCCCCTGTACGCCAACAGGTTATTGGTTGATGCTCATTTTCCAGATACTGATATCTATCCTGACAGGTATTATGTCTCCATTGGTATGGAGTATGTATGCTGACGTGAGTGACTATGCGGAGTTGAAGTTCAAGACCGCTTCTACTGGTCTGATCTTCTCATCCAGTTCCATGGCGCAGAAGTTCGGTGGTGCTATTGGTGGTGCCGCAGTGCTCTGGTTGCTTGATGGTTTTGGATATATCACCGATGCCACTCAGCTTGCTCAGGGTGTTGCACAGCCAACAGAGGCTCTCGCTTGTTTGCGTTGGTTGATGAGTTTCATCCCGGCTTGTGTGGCGCTGCTCTCTATGTGTGTTGTGTGGTTCTATCCATTAACTACAGAGCGGATCAATGCTATTAATGCAGAACTGAAACAAATACGTGCTATTGAAGACTGATATGATAGAAATCATGAAGAAAGAGATGCGGGATGTTGCGGAAAACAATATCCTGCGCTTTTGGATGGATAAGATGGTAGACCGTGAGAATGGCGGTTTCTATGGAAGAATTGATGGACAAGGGGTGTTGCATAAAGATGCAGAGAAGGGTGCTATCCTCAATGCCCGTATCCTATGGTCATTCTCTGCTGCTTATCGGGTATTGGGTAATCCAGAATACTTGAAGATGGCAACCTATGCCAAGGAGTATTTCATGGAACATTTCCTGGACAAAGAGTATGGTGGTGTCTATTGGAGTCTGGATGATAAAGGGAACCCATTAAACACACGTAAGCAGTTCTATGCTATTGGCTTCGCATTGTATGGTATGTCTGAATATGCCCGTGCTACGGGTGATCAGGAAGCGTTAGATTGCTCCCTGCAACTCTTCGACTGTATTGAGGAACATGCCTTGGATCCTATCTACAATGGTTATATTGAGGCTAAGACCCGTGACTGGCAACCAATAGCAGACATGCGTCTGTCGGAGTTAGATGCCAACTTCCCAAAGTCACAGAACACACACCTGCATATTATAGAGCCTTATGCTAACCTTTATCGTATCTGTAAGGCTCCAAAAGTGGAGAAAGCATTGCGTAACATCATCAATATCTTCACGGATCATATTCTGAATCCTGAGACGCATCATCTGGACCTGTTCTTCGAGAATGACTGGACACGTGGCGCAGGACAGTTGGAGAGCTATGGTCATGACATTGAGTGTTCGTGGTTGATGCATGAAGCTGCATTGGTATTGGGTGACCAAGAGGTTCTTTCCAAGATGGAGACGGTTGTCCGTATGGTAGCCAAAGCTTCGGAGAAGGGCTTACGTTCTGATGGCTCGATGATTCACGAGGCTAATCTCGATACAGGTCATGTGGATGATGACCTGCACTGGTGGGTACAGGCGGAGAACGTTGTAGGCTGGATGAATATCTATCAGCACTTCGGTGATGAGGAGGCACTTCAGCACGGCATCCGCTGTTGGCAGTATATCAAAGACAACTTGATAGACTGGGAGAACGGTGAGTGGCATTGGAGTCGCCATCCTGATGGCACCCTGAATACGGTAGATGACAAGGCTGGCTTCTGGAAGTGTCCTTATCATAATAGTCGAATGTGTTTGGAAATTATAGAAAGGGAGTTATAAAATATGAGAAAAGTATTCTTTGTTCTGTGTTTGTTAGGAGTGGCATTAACGGCATTTGCTACTGATAACCGTCCCCAATTTGGTGAGAAACCCAAACTGGTGGTAGGTATTGTGGTTGACCAGATGCGCTGGGATTATCTATCTTTATATTATAATAGGTACACGCGTAAGGGATTCCGTAGGATGATAGATGAAGGGTATAGCTTTGATAACTGTCTGATAAACTATATCCCAACCGTGACAGCGATAGGGCATACCAGTGCTTATACAGGTACTACACCTGCTTTCCATGGTATTTGTGGAAATACCTTCTTTATGGATGGAATGCCTACTTATTGTTGTGATGATAGTATGGTGCAGACTGTAGGGACAGATAATAAGAACGTAGGGAAAATGTCTCCCAGAAACCTGCTTGCCACTACGATTGGTGACCAGTTACGTCTTCACACGAATTTTCATTCAAAGGTAATAGGTGTATCCTACAAAGATCGCGCAGCGATCTTACCTGCAGGTCGTTCTGCCAACGCTGCATATTGGATGGACCTGAAAAATGGACAGTTTGTCACGAGTACTTATTATATGAAAGAACTTCCTCAGTGGGTTAAGGATGTTAATAAGCTTATGGCGAAGAATATGCAGTTGAAGAAACTTGGTAATGATGTAGGGCTGTCACCATTGACAGGTGTTCTGATTACTGATATGGCAATTGCTGCTGTTAAGGGTGAGAAGATGGGACAGGGTGATGAGACAGACATGTTGTGTGTCAGCTATTCACATACCGATGTTATCGGACATAAATGGAGTACTCGTGGGGAACATACTGATGAGGCTTATCTTGAACTTGACAAGGAACTGGCTCGTCTCTTTGATGCCCTGGACGAACAGGTGGGAAAGGGAAACTATATCGCTTTCTTGACCGCCGATCACGGTGCAGCTCAGAACTCACAATTCATGGAAGACCATAAGTTACATGCTGGGAAATGGTTGTCAGAGGGATTACGAAAAGATTTAGATGCATATGTTGCTTCAAAGCTGGGGAATACGAAATCTGTAATATTGGGTATCATTGACTATCGTTTCTTCTTAGATAAAGAAGGTATTCGTCAACAAGGTCTCGACTATCAACGTGTAAAAGAGATAATCATTGAATATCTTCAGCAAAGTCCGAATCTTTCTTTCGTAGTCGATTGTGAGAGGATTGCCACATCAGCTATCCCTCCTGTTATTCGAGATCGAATGCTGTTAGGGTATAATTACCATAGGGGAGGAGAGATTTATGTGGTTCCGACTCCGGGCTATTATGAGTTTGGCCCATGGTCTTCCCCTGTTGGTACAACCCATGGCGAGTGGAATCCCTATGACGCACATATCCCATTGCTGTTCTATGGATGGCATGTTCCTCATGGAAGTCATCCACAAGAAGTGCATATCACAGACATCGCTCCTACTATATGTTCGTTGCTACATATTCAACAACCGAATGCCTGTATAGGCGACGTTTTGGTATTTGATTAAGTGTTGCGAAAACAATTTCTACAATAAAGTGCTGATATATTGGAATTTATTGCGTATCTTTGCCGACGGAAGTTAAGAATAAATTAACCAACACCGACAAAGACCGATGAATATAGGTAAGCACATTGAAGAAATTCTAAGGAAGCAGGGAAAATCTGCTGCCTGGTTGGCAACGCAAATCCCTTGCGAGCGCACGAATGTTTATAACATTTTTAAGCGTAAAAGTCTGGACGTACGTTTATTGATGCGTATCAGCGTAATTTTGGAGTACGACTTCTTTAAGGAATTGTCCGAAGAAGCATTTCCTAAACGTAAATAATTAAAGCCGTTGCCCCTTACGGGTAGCGGCTTTTATTTTTGAATAAAGTTTTTGATATTTATACTTTTTCTTTACGATATTTTTTGTAACTTTGCAGTCGCTTAAGCAATATAAAATATAATATTATAAAACTTTATGAACTTTACATTGTTGATTACCGTCATTTTGACGGCTATTACATTGGTAGTAGCGGCATATATCGTTGCTAAGTTGATAGGACCAAGGTCCTATGCGAAAGTGAAAGGTGAGCCGTATGAGAGTGGTATACCCACACGTGGCAGTTCTTGGCTGCCGTTTTCGGTGGGGTTCTATCTCTTCGCTATCTTGTTCCTGATGTTTGATGTGGAGACGATGTTTCTGTATCCATGGGCAGTCGTCGTAAAGGAGTTTGGTGCCGCAGCATTGCTGAGCATCGGTTTCTTCTTGGTTGTATTAGTGTTCGGGCTTGCTTATGCCTGGAAGAAAGGAGATTTGGAATGGAAGTAAGAAAACCTCACATCAAAAGTATCCCATACGAGGAGTGGAATGATAACAACTCATTAGAGAAAATCGTTAATGAGCTTCATGAGGGTGGGGTTAATGTCGTTACAGGGACACTTGACCAGTTGATAAACTGGGGACGTGCGAACTCTTTGTGGTCATTAACATTCGCTACTTCTTGTTGTGGTATTGAGTTCATGGCATGTGGATGTGCTCGTTACGATTTTGCCCGTTTTGGTTTTGAGGTGACCCGTAACTCTCCCCGTCAGGCAGACCTGATAATGTGTGCTGGAACTATCACTCATAAGATGGCACCAGCCCTGAAGCGTCTGTATGATGAGATGGCAGAACCGAAGTATGTGATTGCTGTTGGAGGTTGTGCAATTAGTGGAGGTCCCTTTAAGTCGAGTTATCATGTCGTGAAAGGTATCGAGGAAATAGTACCAGTCGATGTGTTTATCCCAGGATGTCCTCCTCGTCCAGAAGCTATCATGTATGGAATGATGCAGTTGCAGCGTAAAGTGAAGATCGAGAAATTTTTTGGTGGTGCTAATCACAAGCAGACAGCTGAGGAGAAAGCATTAGGTGTATCCAATGAGGAACTGGTATTCCGTGAGAAGCTCGGTGATAACCGTCGTAATCCTATTGTGGTCACTGATGTTCCTCAGGAGTTTGTGGAAGAACTGAAGAACGCCAAAGTTGAAGAAGGAAAGGAGGCTGCCGTATGAAGTTAGAGTTCTTATCATTTGATTTCGACAAGTTCGCCTCTGAGATGCAGGCCTTGAAGGACAATAAAGGTTTTGACTATCTTGTTACGATTGTTGGTGAAGACTTTGGTCAGGAAGAAGGACTTGGCTGTATCTATATCTTAGAAAACACTGTCAACCATGAGCGTTGCTCCGTGAAAATGATTGCAAAGACACAGGTATGCGGAGATGGTATGTCATCTAACGGGACTGGTGAGACAGACGGACAGTCGATTCCATATATCCCAACAGTGTCTAATATCTGGCGTGTCGCCGATTTGCTGGAGCGTGAGGTCTATGACTTTTATGGAATTGTCTTCATAGGTCATCCTGATATGCGTCGGTTGTTCCTTCGCAGTGATTTTAAGGGATTTCCCTTCCGTAAAGATTGGGAGTTCAATGATCAATACACACTTGAGGATGATAAAGAGCCTGATTACGGCTTAGAGTATTACATCGATAAAGATGGTCATTTACAGTCTAAGCAGAACAGACTTTTCGGAACTGATGACTATGTCCTTAATATAGGTCCCCAGCACCCTGCAACTCACGGTGTCCTCCGTTTGCAGACTGTTCTTGACGGTGAGACCGTTAAGCGCATATATCCTCATTTGGGCTATATTCACCGTGCTATTGAGAAGATGTGGGAAGGTATGAGCTATCCCCAGACACTAGCACTGACAGACCGTCTGAATTATTTGGGTGCCATGCAGCATCGTCATGCCCTTGTAGGTGTTATTGAGGAAGGTATGGGCGTGGAACTCACAGACCGTATTAAGTACATCCGTACTATTATGGATGAACTCCAGCGTCTAGACTCCCACTTGCTCTATACATCATGTGTAGGACAGGATCTCGGTGCGCTGACGGCAATGCTCTATGGGATGCGAGATCGTGAGCATGTACTGAACTGCATGGAAGAAACCACAGGTGGCAGACTTATTCAGAATTATTATAGAATAGGTGGCTTGCAGGACGATATAGATCCGAACTTCGTGAAGAATGTGAAGGATTTGGTGAAGTATCTGCGTCCGATGATTCAGGAATATATGGATGTGTTTGGCGATAATGTCATCACCCATAATCGTTTGGAACATTGTGGTCCTATGTCGCTCGAAGATTGTATCAACTATGCAGTGACAGGTCCTGCTGGACGTGCCTCTGGTTGGAAGAACGATGTTCGTAAAAACCACCCATACGATATGTATGACAGAGTGGAGTGGGAGCAATGCACTCTTGACACTTGTGACTCAATGGGACGTTATCTCGTTCATATCAATGAGATGTATCAGAGTTTGAACATCATAGAACAACTGATTGATAATATTCCAGAGGGTGACTTCTATGTAAAACAAAAACCAATCATCAAAGTGCCCGAGGGACAGTGGTATTACTCTGTTGAGGGTGTGGCTGGTGAGTTTGGTGTATACCTTGACTCTCGTGGTGACAAGAGCCCATACCGCATGAAGATGCGTCCGATGGGGCTCTCGTTAGTTGGCGCCTTCGATCCGATGTTACGTGGTCAGAAGATTGCTGACCTTATCGCAACGTGTGCTGCTATTGATGTGGTAATTCCTGATATTGACAGATAAAAGCGAAGAAAGTTATGTTTGATTTTAGTATTGTTACACAATGGTTCGACGCTCTCCTTCGTGACACGTTAGGTCTGGGAGATTTTCTGTCGATATTGATAGAGTGCGTATTGGTAGGTGTGGCTATCCTTGTGGGATATGCGCTAATTGCCATTGTACTGATATTCATGGAGCGTAAGGTATGTGCCTATTTCCAGTGTCGCTTAGGTCCGATGCGAGTAGGCTATTGGGGATTGTTACAAGTATTTGCCGATGTTTTGAAGATGCTCATCAAGGAGATTTTCTTCGTGGATCGTGCCGATAAGTTCCTTTATGCTGTAGCCCCTTTGTTGGTTATCATAGGCTCGGTAGGTGCTTTTTCCTTCCTTCCATGGAATAATGGTGCTACCGTACTTGACTTTAATGTGGGAGTATTCCTGCTCACCGCGATTTCCTCAATTGGAGTGGTAGGTATCTTCCTCGCTGGATGGGGCTCTAATAACAAGTATTCTGTGGTATCGGCAATGCGTAGTGCTGTACAGATGATATCTTATGAGATGTCACTTTGTCTGTGTCTGATTACTGCAGTAATTCTGACAGGTACCATGCAGATGTCTGGTATCGTGGAGGCTCAGACAGGTCCTTTTAAATGGTTGATTTGCCAGGGGCATATTCCTGCGATTATTGCTTTCTTCATATTCTTGATTGCCGGAAATGCGGAGGCTAATCGTGGTCCGTTTGATATGGCAGAGGCAGAGAGTGAGTTGACGGCAGGTCACCATACAGAATATTCTGGTATGGGCTTCGGCTTCTTCTATCTGGCAGAATTCCTGAACCTTTTTATCATTGCAGGTATTGCCGCAACAGTATTCTTAGGTGGTTGGGCTCCTTTGAATATCGGCGTTGAGGCATTTGATGCCGTGATGAATTATATTCCAGGTATAGTCTGGTTTATGGGTAAGGCATTCTTCTTGGTATGGTTATTGATGTGGATTAAGTGGACATTCCCCCGTCTGCGTATTGACCAGATTCTGAAACTAGAGTGGAAGTATCTGATGCCGCTATCACTGATCAATCTTGTTTTGATGACTGTTGTAGTGGCTTTAGGTTGGTATCTATAGTAACTATAATACCTATAGTAACTATATAAATGAAAGATAAAATGGAAGATAATAAATCATATTTTGGAGAAATCGGACATGCCCTGAAGACCCTTACTACTGGTATGGGAGTTACTTGGAAAGAGTATTTCAAGGATTTCTTTACCAATAAGTCAACGGAGCAGTATCCTGAGAACCGCAAGACAACGCTGCATGTTGCAAAACGCCATCGTGGACGTTTGGTATTCAAGCGTAATGAGGACGGTTCTTATAAATGTACGGCATGTACCTTGTGTGAGAAGTCATGTCCTAATGGGACTATTAAGATAGTTTCCCATATGCAGGAGGATCCTGAGACGGGAAAGAAAAAGAAGGTACTTGATGACTATCTTTACGATTTGGGTGACTGTATGTTCTGTCAGTTATGTACCAATGCATGTAATTTCGATGCCATTGTGTTTACGAATGACTTTGAAAATGCGGTGTTTGACCGTAGTAAGTTGGTACTCCATCTTGACAAGGAAGTATATCAAGGCGGTTCCCTGCCTAATCTGATAGAGGGTGGTGCCGACTTTACGATTGGTAAGTTTAATACTAAAACGAAGTAAGGACTATGGCAAATTTAGTTATGTTTTGCATCCTCGCAGTTGTTATCATTGGATCAGCGCTGATGTGTGTGATGACGACGCGAATTATGCGAGCCGCAACTTTCATGTTGTTTGTGCTCTTAGGTGTGGCAGGCCTTTACTTCCTGCTTGATTATACCTATTTAGGTGCAGCTCAGATTGCTGTCTATGCCGGAGGCGTTACGATGATATTCGTTTTCGCTATACAGTTAGTTAGCAAGCGCACACTGCAGGGACTCATTGAGCGTATCAAATTATCTCGCGCAATCTGGGGGGGCTTGTTAAGTTTGATAGGTTGCGCAGTTGTAATCTTAGTATTATTGAAGAATAAGTTCATGTATGTTGCCATGTCAACACCAGATGAGGAGATACCGATGAAGAAGATTGGTATGGCTCTTGTGGGTGCGGATAAGTATCAGTATATCCTTCCCTTTGAGTTTATCTCCTTGTTCCTGCTTGCCTGCATCATAGGTGGCTTAGTTATCGCAAGAAAGGAGGAGAACGAATAATGGTACCTGTAGAATGTTATTTTGTGCTTAGTGCACTCCTGTTCTTCATTGGTGTCTTCGGTTTTATTACCCGTCGTAATTTGATTGCCATGCTTATCTCTGTTGAGCTGGTACTCAATGCCGTTGATATCAATTTTGCCGCATTCAATCGTCTGCTCTATCCTGGCTCTATGGAGGGTATGTTTATGACCCTCTTCGCTATTGGAGTATGTGCAGCAGAATGTGCTGTGGCTATTGCAATTATCATCAATGTATATCGCAATTTCAAGAGCGATACCGTTGACAGTATTAAGAATATGAAATGGTAAATGGTTATGGAGATATATAGTTATTCATTTCTAATCCTTCTACTGCCTGCGCTCTCGTTTGTGATACTTGCGTTGGCTGGTATGAAGATGTCCCATAAGACAGCAGGTCTTATAGGTACAACATCGTTGGGACTGGTAACGGTATTGTCATACTTGACGGCATTCGCCTATTTTGGGGCTGACCGTCTTGCTGATGGTACTTTCGCTACCGTGGTTCCTTATAATTTCACATGGTTACCGTTGGGCAATCTGCATTTCGATATGGGTATCCTCTTGGATTCCATCTCGGTGATGATGCTCATTGTCATTTCGACCGTCTCATTGATGGTGCATATTTATTCTTTCGGTTATATGCACGGTGAGAAAGGCTTCCAGCGTTACTATGCTTTCCTGAGTCTTTTCACCATGTCAATGTTGGGATTGGTGGTAGCCACGAACATCTTCCAGATGTACACGTTCTGGGAATTGGTAGGTGTATCCTCTTATCTGCTAATAGGATTCTACTATCCGTTGAAACCAGCTATTGCGGCCTCAAAGAAGGCATTCATAGTGACACGTTTTGCGGATATGTTCTTCCTCATTGGTATTCTGCTCTTTGGCTATTATACTGACTCATTCAGTTTCTCCTTTGCAGGAGATATCCAGATGGGAGTAGGAACGACTCCGTTTATCGAGGGTAATGCAGCGAAAGCGATTGCCGCAGGTGGCTTTATCTTGCCGACCGCCTTGGTACTGATGTTTATTGGTGGTGCTGGTAAGAGTGCCATGTTCCCCTTGCATATCTGGTTGCCAGATGCCATGGAGGGTCCTACACCTGTCAGTGCGTTGATTCATGCTGCCACGATGGTGGTTGCTGGTGTTTTCCAGATTGCCCGTATGTTCCCCTTGTGGATTGAGTATGCTCAGCCACAGTTGAGTATTGTTGTATGGGTTGGTGTGTTCACAGCCTTCTACGCTGCGGCAGTTGCCTGTGCCCAGAGTGATATCAAACGTGTGCTTGCCTTCTCAACAATCTCACAGATTGCGTTTATGATGGTTGCTCTTGGCGTGTCACTTCCAGGTCATGAGGCAGTACTTGACAATCATGCGCAGTTAGGTTTTATGGCAGGTATGTTCCATCTGTTTACCCACGCCATGTTCAAGGCATGTCTGTTCTTGGGCGCTGGTTGTATTATCCATGCAGTCCACTCCAATGAGATGGCATTGATGGGAGGTTTACGCAAATATATGCCAATTACGCATATCACATTCCTGATCTCCTGTCTGGCGATTGCCGGTATACCATTCTTCTCCGGTTTCAGTTCAAAGGATGAGATTATCACAGCATGTTTCGCTTACAGTCCTGTTGTAGGATGGATTATGACGGGTATTGCTGCTATGACGGCATTTTATATGTTCCGCTTGTACTACGGAATCTTTTGGGGTACAGAGAACAAGGAGGCTCATGAGCATCATACACCTCATGAGGCACCGGCAACCATGACTATTCCGTTGATTGTACTTTGTGTGATTACGATGGGTGTTGGTATCTATACCACCATTGCAGGTTTTACAGGTTGGGGTGGTTCGTTCGGTCAGTTTGTGTCTGCCGCAGGTACTAACTACACCATCCACTTTGACACACAGATTGCTTTGACCTCTACAGTCATCGCTATTCTGAGTATCTGTCTTGCCACTTATATTTATAAAGGAGAGAGCCAGCCGATTGCGGACCGTCTGTATAAACAGTTCCCACGTCTGCATCAGGCAGCCTATAAGCGTTTCTATCAAGATGAGATATGGCAGTATGTCACTCACCGTATTATCTTCCGTTGTGTCTCTACACCTATTGCATGGTTTGACCGTCATGTTGTTGACGGCACCTTCAACTTCCTTGCATGGGGAGCCAACGAGGCTGGTGAGTCTATCCGTCCTTGGCAGAGTGGTGATGTCCGTCATTATGCTGTATGGTTCCTGACAGGCACAGTCGCATTAACTTTAATCCTATTGGCAATATAGTCACTAAAAAAGAAATATCGAAAATGAATATATTAAGTTTATTTGTTTGCATTCCAGCCCTGATGTTGTTAGGTCTTTGGCTAGCCAAGAACCTTCATCAGGTGCGTGGCGTGATGGTGGCTGGTGCCTCGTGCTTGCTTGCCCTGTCTATATGGCTGACCATCTATTTCATCCAACAGCGTGCGGCAGGCAATACTGATGTGATGCTGCTTGCCGCATCCATGCCTTGGTTCAAACCATTGAACATTGCCTATTCGGTCGGTGTTGATGGTATATCTGTGGTGATGCTGTTATTGTCGAGTATTATCGTATTCACAGGAACGTTCGCCTCTTGGCAGTTGAAGCCGATGACGAAAGAGTATTTCCTTTGGTTCACCCTCCTTTCTACTGGTGTATATGGCTTCTTCATCTGCACTGACATGTTCACGATGTTCATGTTCTATGAGGTGGCGTTGATTCCTATGTACCTGTTGATTGGTGTATGGGGAAGTGGTAATAAAGAGTATGCCGCCATGAAGCTGACTCTGATGCTGATGGGAGGCTCTGCATTGCTGATTCTCGGTATTCTGGGTATCTATTATTATAGTGGTGCCACGACAATGAATGTCAACGAGATTGCCGCTATGCACAATATCCCAGTTGAGACACAGAAAGTGTTCTTCCCCTTTATCTTCATTGGTTTCGGTGTGTTAGGTGCTTTGTTCCCCTTCCACACATGGTCTCCTGATGGTCATGCCTCAGCGCCTACAGCTGTTTCTATGTTGCATGCTGGCGTATTGATGAAACTGGGAGGCTATGGCTGTTTCCGTGTTGC
This sequence comes from uncultured Prevotella sp., assembly GCA_905235835.1. GTDB lineage: Bacteria > Bacteroidota > Bacteroidia > Bacteroidales > Bacteroidaceae > Prevotella. The sequence continues at coordinate 6,502 of CAJONQ010000018.1, read as the reverse complement.
GATGTATCTGTTACCGGATGCGGCTAATGAGTTGGCATGGATATTCCTGATTCTGACTACCATCTCTGTGGTGTATGGTGCTTTCTCCGCTTGTGTACAGACCGATTTGAAGTATATCAATGCCTATTCTTCTGTGTCACACTGTGGCTTGGTGCTCTTTGCCTTGTTGATGATGACCAAGACTTCATGTACGGGTGCTATCCTGCAGATGTTGTCTCACGGTCTGATGACGGCACTCTTCTTTGCTCTCATCGGTATGATTTACGGTCGTACCCATACCCGTGATATCCGTTACTTGGATGGTCTGATGAAGATTATGCCATTCCTTGCTGTTGGTTATGTGGTGGCAGGTCTAGCCAACCTTGGTTTGCCAGGCTTCTCGGGCTTCATCGCTGAGATGACCATCTTCGTTGGCTCGTTCCAGAATCCCGACACGTTCCATCGTGTCGCCACCATTATTGCTTGTACCTCTATTGTCGTGACGGCGGTCTATATCCTCCGTGTGGTAGGTAAGATCCTCTATGGTGAGGTTAAGAATAAGCATTATCTGGAGTTGACAGATGCCACATGGGATGAGCGTGTTGCCGTTATCTGCCTCATCGCTTGCGTAGCAGGTCTCGGTCTGTTCCCCTTGTGGGCAAGCAACGTTATCTCTGATGCAGTAGGTCCTATTTTGGCTAACATCATTTAAAAAAGGAGGTTAAAGTTATGAATTACGGACAATTCTTACATATGATTCCCGAGGCAACCCTCGTAGTGATTCTGATTCTTGTGTTCTTTGCTGACATGACGTGCAGTAGGGAAAGAGAAGTAAAGGTGAAGACGATGGGTGTCTTTGTTCCTTTGTTGATGTGTGCCCAGTTGGTGGCATGTGCGTTTGCTGTTCCTTCAGTAGCCTTCGGTGGTATGTATGTGGCTACTCAGGCTGCTAATGTGATGAAGGTGATCCTGACCTTAGGAGCTTTGGTGGTGATAATCATGGCTCAGCCTTGGTTGAAGAATGAGGCGAGCAAGCGGGTAGGTGAGTTCTACGAGTTAGTAGCCTCCACCCTGTTGGGTATGTTCATCATGGTATCCAGCGGCAATTTCCTGATGTTCTTCCTCGGATTGGAGATGGCAAGTGTGCCGATGGCATGTCTTGTTGCTTTTGATAAGATGAAGAAGAACTCTTCAGAGGGTGCAGCCAAGTATATCATCACTGCCACTTTCTCTAGTGCTGTGATGTTATATGGTATCTCGTTCATCTATGGTTCAACGGGTACACTCTATTTCGATGATGTGATGCAGCGTATAGCTTTCTTCACTCAGTATAAGAGTCAAGTGCCGATGCTTATCATGGGATTGGTGTTTTTCTTTAGCGGTTTAGGCTTTAAACTCTCTCTCGTTCCTTTCCATTTCTGGACAGCAGACACCTACGAGGGAGCTCCCACACCTGTTACTGGTTATCTGAGTGTTGTTTCTAAGGGTGCCGCAGCCTTTGCGTTGATGGCTATCCTGATGAAGGTTTTCGCTCCACTTACCGAGTATTGGGAGTATATGCTTTATATCGTCATAGTTCTGAGTATCACTATTGCCAACCTCTTTGCTATCCGTCAGAAGGAGTTGAAACGTTTCATGGCGTTCAGCTCAATCTCCCAAGCCGGTTATATCATGCTTGCTGTGGTTGGAAGTAGTCAGGCTGGTATGGCAGCACTGATGTATTATATTTTAGTGTATGTTGTTGCCAATATGGCAGTCTTCACGGTTATCTCCACTGTTGAGCAGAATAATGATGGTACGACGATGATGAATAGTTATGATGGATTCTACCAGACTAATCCGAAGCTTGCCTTCCTGATGACACTTGCTTTGTTCTCGTTGGCTGGTATTCCTCCGTTTGCCGGTATGTTCTCGAAGTTCTTCGTCTTCATGGCAGCAGCGCAGCAGGGGTCTTTCTGGGCTTATTTCGTGGTGTTCATCGCATTGATTAACACGGTAGTGTCACTCTACTACTATCTGTTAATCGTCAAGGCGATGTATATCAAATCGTCAGAGAATCCGTTGCCAACCTTCAAGACAGATAGTTATACCCGTCTTGCTCTTGCGGTTTGCACGGCAGGTATCGTACTGTTCGGTATTTGCTCTTGCATTTACGACTGGTTGTATAATGCCTCTATTATATAATAAGGTGTCAATATCAGATAAAGAGAGAGGGTGCATTCTTCTGGAGTGCACCCTCTCTCTTGTATTAGGGAGATTAGAAGTTCCAGTTAATACCTCCCATGAAGGTAGCACGAGGCATGGGATAACCGAGGTTGTACTCATATTTTTGTGCCAGTAGGTTCTCACCTCGTATCCAGAGTCTTAGGTTCTTCAGCACTTGATAGCTGACTGTGGTATTGAGCAACAGGAAATTCTCCTTCTGCTCATCATCACCCACTTGCGTATAGAGCCCATTGACATATTGCAATCCAACGATGACATTCCAGCAGCATTGGCGGAAGTCAGCACCAAGGAATCCTTTGTACTGAGGAGCTCCAAGGACATGGTTTTTCATGTGAAGGAACGAATGATTAGTGGATAGGTTCCAGTGGCTGTTAATGCGAAAGGCAGCCTCCAGTTCTGCACCATAATTCTCCACCTCCCCAGTGTTCACGTTGCGAGGCTTGCCGTCAATGGGCATCGTCTGTATTAGGTTATCCCCTTTCAAATAGAAGATGTTAGCACCGTATGTGAAAGCACAGAGACGATGTTTCCATGCCAGTTCATAATTCATGATACGCTCAGGCTTCAGTTCTGTATTTGAAGGAGGGTAGAGATACATCTCACGCATTGTAGGATTGCGGAAACCCTTACTAACCATCGCTTTCAACTCACCGGTGTCCATTGGTCGGATGACGATACCACCTTGCGGAATCCATTCCGTACCTGTGATGCTATGGTGGTCGAGACGGATACCTGCGTCAAGTGTTAACCATGATGTAATGTCCTGACGGAAGTCGATATACCCCGCTATCTCGTTACGATAAGACTTTCCACTCTGTTTGTTTGGCGTGTCAAGTATCTCTCCTGTCTCTTTAGAGGTATAGTAGGCATTGCCATATATGTGTTGGTAGTCTATACCTACCGTGGTGCGGTTACCTTCAAATAGTTGGGCACTCTGATAAAAGGAGATACCTGTCAAGGCATCTTTCGAACGGAAATAGCGAGCTGTTGGCTTTGTGGGATCGGCAGTGCCATCGTCAATCTTATGTCGTCCGAAATTCGTGTAGACACTCAGACCACCACTGGTCTTTCCATAGTGATTCTCGAGAGCTGCAGAGACCATGCCACGCGTAATCCATTGGTCAGCATCGTAGAGTGGAGAAGAGACGCTGCCAGGCTGGCTGGCATTAAAATGGGTGATGTTCGCATCCACATAAGCATTCCAATGTGCATTGAAATCGTAACCCAGTTTCAAATATCCGCCATATTGTTCGAAGCCCATTCGTGGACGATGGTTGTCTGTACGTCCATATTGTGCGGCAACGGTACTGGAGAATTTACCACTGCGTATCTGGTTAGACGCTTCTGCCTGTATGGTGCCGTAGCTACCTGCCCCAAGGTTGATTTGTGTGCGGACGCCGTCTTGATGCATCCCCCGTGTTACGATATTCAGTACCCCCCCCATCGCATTAGAGCCGTAGAGCACGGAGGCTGGTCCACGCAACACCTCCACACGTTCTGCCAGCAGTGTCTGGTAACTGTCAGAGATGGGGTGTCCATATATGCCTTGATATTGGGGGTGTCCATCGATAAGTACCATCAGTTGTCCACTACCACCAGCGATACCACGTAAGTTAATACCGCCTGCAGCACCACCAGAGACACCATAGCCGAACATGGAGCGGTTGGTGACCATCAGACCGGGAACCTGTTGGACTGCAGTGGGCAGAATATTGGTCTGATACTGCTCGGTGAGTTTCTCACGACCTATCACATTAACTGTCATAGGCAGGTAACGCACATCGGTAGCGTTACGTGTACCCGTTACCACGACTTCCTGCAGTTGCAGGGAGTCCGTTTGTGCAAAAGCGTTCATACCTACAGTGAGACCTGTAAGTATGGTAGTTATAATCCTTAGTTTCATTTGTATAATGTGTTGGTTAAATAAATTATTTGTCGAGATCAATCAGTTCATATTTCTTGGAGCCGAAGCCAATCTTCTCAGCATAGTCTGTAATGTAGGTACCGTGCTGACGATTGATGCGCTGTATCAATGGCTTGTTGTCATCACCAGGTTTTCCTTGGTAATTGAAGACTTTGTCAAGACAAGCCTGGTCAACAGCGACAGGGTCGAGGGATGCCATGATACCCATATCCTGCAGTTCTGGCTTGGCGGGATGACCGTCGCAGTCGCAGTCAACAGACATGTTGTTCATTACGTTGATGTAGATAACACGTCCATTGAAATAGTTATGAACAGCTTGTGCGGCGGCTGCCATTGACTCAAGGAACAGGTCTTGTGTCTTACCAGCGGCAAGATAGTCTGGCCCCCATGCTATCTTGGCATCATCAGTCTTACCTGCTGTATGGATATATGCCTTACCAGCTGTAGAGGCAACACCGATGGAGGCATTCTTCATCACACCACCGAAACCGCCCATGGCATGACCCTTGAAGTGGGCAAGGTTAATCATGAAGTCGTAATTGGCAAGATGCTCACCAACGATATCGTACTTTAAGTGTTTCTTGTCCTGTATGGGGATGCGGATGTCATGGAACTCATCCATGATATCAACGGCGAAGATACTGTCGAAACCATGGTCGTGAATCGTCTCCCAGTGTTTCTGGGGATCCATACGAGTACCAGGGTAGGCAGTGGCACACTCTACGATGGTACCGTTCACCTCATCCACCAACTGACGGATTAGGGTGGGTTTCAGATAGTGTGTGTTGCCACCTTCACCAGTAGAGATCTTGACGGCGACGCGTCCTTTTGCCTCACAACCAAGTGCTTTGTAGATTTTTACTAAAGACTCGGGTGTAATCTCCTTGGTGAAATACACCTTTGACTGTGCCATGCCCCCCATCGTCATAGCCGTCATGCAGATAGTTACAAATAATTTTCTCATATTTCTTTATAACTTATTATATTTTATTACTGTTTGCAAAAGTACAAATAAAATCTGGATTATCATCTATAAATATTACAGAATCCTTTACCAATATCACAGAAATATCCCTTAAATCTTGATACAGGTCATCTAAAACACCCTTTTTTACCATTTTGTGTACGATAACAGGAACAATGAAAGAAAAAAGTGCTTACCTTTGCATCGCAATTCAGAAAGAGTTGCATGGAACAAGAAATTAGGATAATTATTAATTTAAAAAGGTAAAAAGAATTATGAAAAAGATTTTGATGACTCTCGTTGCAGTAGCAATGGCAACAACAATGAACGCTCAGTGGTATGTTGGTGGTGGTGTAGGTTACAACCACATGAAGGTTGGCGATGTAAAGACCAACACTTTCAAACTCGTTCCTGAGGTTGGTTACAACCTGAATGAGAAATGGGCTGTAGGACTGGGTATCGGTTATACTTACCAGAAGTCTGGTGACGAGAAGACAAATGGTTTCATCGTTGCTCCTTATCTCCGTCATACTTTCGTAAAGTGGGAGAAGGTTAATCTCTTCTGTGACTTAGGTCTTGCTTACAACTACATCAAGGCTGGTGATGTTAAGACTAACACTTTTGGAGTAGGTCTGTTCCCTGGTCTTGCTGTTAATTTGAACGAAAAGATCAGTTTTGTGACCAAGATTGGTGCACTTTCTTATATACATTCAAAGGTTACCGATGGTCCTAAGGGTGACGATTTCAACATCGGTCTTGATGGTAGTGACCTCCAGTTCAGTGTTTACTACAACCTCTAATAAGGGAAAAGCATTATAGTTAAATAAATTTCCTAAGTGGGGGCACATCTTCGGATGTGCCTCTTTCATTTGCTTCTCTTTAACTCTTCTTTCAGGAATTTGGGAGTGTAACCCTTCTTACTCTTGGCGATATCCTCAGGCGTACCTGTGGAAAGGATGGTGCCACCGTTACGGCCACCCTCTGGTCCCATATCGATGATATAGTCGGCAAGTTTGATGACATCGAGATTGTGCTCGATGATGATGACAGTATTACCCCGGTCTACGAGTTTCTGTAATACATCCATGAGGATGCGGATGTCCTCGAAATGCAGACCAGTAGTAGGCTCGTCGAGGATATAAAGGGTCTTTCCTGTATCTTTCTTCGACAGTTCGGTAGCGAGTTTCACACGCTGGCTCTCTCCACCACTGAGTGTAGTGGAAGATTGTCCGAGTTTGATATAACCCAGTCCCACTTCCTGGATAGTCTTGATCTTACGCAGGATATCAGGGACGTTCTCGAAGAACTCCACTGCTTGGTTAATCGTCATATCGAGCACATCAGCAATCGACTTACCCTTGAAACGCACCTCCAGTGTCTCCCGATTATACCGTTTACCATGACACTCC
>CAJONQ010000017.1 GCA_905235835.1 uncultured Prevotella sp. | reverse complement strand
CAGACTCTCGACCACGCTCCAGCGCATACCGTAACTCTCGATGTACTCACGAAGGTCTCGGATTTTCTCTCTGGTCCAAACCTCTCCGAGGGGCACGTCATGCAAAGCGGTAACAATACCCTCTACACCAATCTGTCTGAGCTGTGCAAGAGTGATCTTATCCTTCTTGCCAAACCATCTCCATGTTCTTTCCATAATAGCTGATATTAATAATGTTAATATACTATTCGTTCTTTGCCATTTTCTTTTTAATAACTTGAAGGGCTTTTTCCCAGTCTGTGTCCAAAGAAAAACGTGTCAAACACTCACCATTGTTATAATAATTAAGGACCATCTCCTTATCTTTGTCCTTAAAAAGTGGATGGTTCTTGCTTGTTTCCATAAACATCTTTGTCATCTCCTCCTGCAGTGCCGTTGGCATCTCATTGTATTGAACAAGTTTTTGAATATAAAAGGTCACGTATTCATTCATGGCGATAGCCTGACTGTCGAGGTAGTAAGCGGATGAGTCGGGCATCTCTTCCTGCATCTTGATAATAATATAATTAAGGGCATCCAATTTGAACTGGCTGATAGAGCGTACCAGTCCATTAGTTTGTGGGTTCTCAACAATCGCCTTGTTCTTTTGACGTAACTCATTGAACACTTCTTGTGCTTGCACATTCATGCCAATAAAAAGCATGAGGATTATTAAAATCTTTTTCATTTTCATTGTTATTTTTGTTTTGTTAAATGCTTCCTATGAGTGATAACGTTGGGCAGTTCCTCTTCGTAGTGAGTCACCATTACCAGCGTCTTATTCTTACGCTGACAGAACGTCTCGATGATATCCTTTACTCTTCGACGGTTCCACAAATCGAGTCCATGTAGAGGCTCATCGAGTATCAGTAACTGGGGATCCTTTACAAAAGCTCTAGCCAGTAGTACCAATCGTTGTTCTCCACTCGAGAGTTTCAGGAACGGACGGTCGTACTTGTTTTCCAGTCCAAACATGTCAAGCCACCACTTGCAGATAGTATATTCCTCCTCATTGGGCTTCACGTAGAGTCCCACAGAGTCTTTTAGTCCGCTTGCCACAATACGAATAGCAGGTAAATCACGCTGGTATGAGCGGTGCATCTCTGGTGATACATAGCCTATGTGCTTCTTGATGTCCCAGATGCTCTCACCTGTTCCTCGTTGATGGTCGAACAGTGTAATATCACATGCGTAACTCTGTGGATTGTCAGCACAAACCAATGAGAGTAGAGTAGACTTGCCACTTCCGTTTTGTCCAGACAAAGCCCATCGCTCACCATTACGCACAGTCCAATTTAGGTTGCGTAAAATAGTGCGGTTGCCGTAACTTATGCTTACATTACGCATATTGATAACCTCATCCGAAACGTAGTCATTGTCCTTATATGGCAAATTTAAGATGGAGTCATGTTCATGTCTTGTCAGTACATGTTCTGGTATGTTAACTTGACGAAATTCATATTCATCTTTAGTGCATGGTGGCATCACATGGGCATCTCTGATTTCAATAACTTCAGTTACAGAGTCTGGGATATCGTCAGTTTTTGAGAGCACAAGCATGATGTCTATCTCGTGTTTCTCCACTAGCAGTTTTAACAACTCCTTCAGTTGATCCCGAGTTTCTGCGTCGAGTCCGATAAACGGATTCTCCATAATGAGCAATCTCGGATTGGCAAAGAGAGTCTTAGTTAGTTGAAACTTTCGAAGTTCTCCACTCGATAATGTAATTACGTATTTGTCAAGTAAAGGCTCCATATGGAAAAGTCCATACAAATGGTGTTGCAGTTCTCTACGCTCAGGTATATCATCACCTGCGATTTTGTAAGCCCTCTCTAACAACTCTCCCACGTTAGGGGTTTCTGGGTCAATGTCGTGTTGGTTCCAACGCAATTGCAGATAATATGCCTTGTCAACAATCGGGCCATATGAGTCGCTAAAAGCGATATAGCGCAGACGGTCACTTGCCATGTCCCTGCGCAGTTTCTCTATATATAAAGTTTTTCCGCTCCCGTTTCTTCCTACGATTGCTGTTATTTTACTCATAATACTTATTTCTTCACCCTTTTTTGGTTCTTGATGACGAAATCCTTCCACCCTCGATAATGCACTTGTGATTCTGGACGTTTCATCTGCATGTAGTGGCAATAAGCTGCCCCAAGTGCGTCAGTGGCATCCATGAATTTCACCATGGCATCCTCGTCGAATTTCAATAATCGTTGTAGCATACCCGCAACCTGTTCTTTCGAGGCTGCACCATTACCAGTTATCGCCATTTTTATTTTCAGCGGTGCATACTCATGGATAGGAACCCCATGGTGGATGGCGGCGGCGATTGCCGTACCCTGTGCTCTACCGAGTTTTAGCATTGACTGCACGTTTTTTCCGAAGAATGGAGCCTCAATCGCCATTTCGTCGGGTAAATAGGCATCGATGATTCCTGTCACTCTCTCAAAGATATGTCCCAGTTTCAAATAGGCATCCCCATACTTCCTAAGGTCAATTACGCCCATGGTTACCATCTCAGCCATCCCTTCATTTACTTTTAGGATGCCATAGCCCATGATGTTTGTTCCAGGGTCGATGCCCAATATCACCTTTTCCATATCGTGTACAAAGGTACGAATAAGTGAGTAAAATACCAAATTAATTAGAGTATTTTATTCATATCTCATGGAACGAGCAGGATGAATGCGGGAAACAAGAAAAGATGGAGCTATCAAAACGAAAAGTGTTACAATGAGTGTTGCCGCATTTAGTATTAATATGATAGGAAAATTGAGTTCCATTGGGGCAGTCGTAACATAATAGTTGGCAGGGTCGAGCTTAATGAAGCTAAAATGTTGTTGTAAAAGAATAAAACCGATGCCAATAATGTTTCCCCATAGCATACCTTGTCCAATGATAAAGGTGGAAAACCAGAGGAAGGTATGGCGCACACTTTTGTTTCGTGCTCCGAGTGCTTTTAAGAGACCTATCATCTGTGTACGTTCCAAAATAATGATTAGTAGTCCGCTAATCATGGTGAATCCTGCTACACACACCATCAAAACAAGGATAATCCATACGTTGATGTCTAGTAAAGAAAGCCATGAGAAAACTTGTGGATATGTCTCTTGTACAGTATGTGATGTGAGTATTTCACCATTGCGGTCTGTGTGACGATTAATTTTCTCTATGACAAGTTCAGAAACTGTCTCTAATTGGTTGAAGTCACTGACTAACATTTCCGCACCGCTACACTGGTCTTTCTCCCAATTATTTAGTTTGACGGTCAGTGGCAGGTCTGTGAAACAAAGAGACTCGTCAAATTGTGTCATATTTGTCTCATAAATGGCAGCTACCGTGAATTTTCGAGCACGAACATTGTTGTAGTCGATGAAATAAGCATACACATAGTCGCCCCTTTTCAGACCGAGTTTGTTGGCTGTCATACGTGAAATAAGGAGTTCATTTGAACTCTTATTAGAAGAAAAATGGGGCATTTCTCCCTCAACTAAGTTTTCTTGGAGAAAGTGGGTGTCATAATCCTCGCCGATGCCTTTGATGACTACTCCAAGGAAATCATTATCAGTTTTAAGGATACCTTGTGTTAACGCATATCGTCCTACATGACGTATCCCCTTAATACTTTGCAGCACTTTTGTTAGGGAATCATCGATACAGACAGGGTATGGCGTAGCAGATTGTGAAGCAATAAAACTCTCAACTTGTATGTGACTTCCAAAGCCCACAACCTTGTCACGTATAGTATGCTTAAACCCCATGACTACACTAACCGTAATAATCATCACTGCCAGTCCTATTGCTACACCTATGGTTGCTATATGAATAGCTGGGCGACTCACTTTTCGGTGGTCACCATCATCGGAATAAAGCCTATGTGCAAGAAATAAAGGAAGATTCATTTTCTTCCAGGATATGCTTCTAATGCTTTCTGTAAGACGATAAGTGCACGTTCAAGGTCTTCCTTTTTTAGTACATAGGCAATACGTACTTGATCAATACCGGCACCAGGAGTGGTATAGAAGCCTGCAGCGGGAGCCATCATAACAGTCTCGCCCTCATACTCAAACTCAGCAAGACACCAACGGCAGAATTTTTCTGCATCGTCTACAGGTAGTTTTGCTACCGTATAAAATGCTCCCATTGGGATAGGAGAATAAACACCAGGTATACGATTTAGTCCGTCTATCAAACATTTACGACGCTCTACATACTCGTCGTATACATCACGATAATATTCTTCTGGTGCATCCAAAGATGCCTCAGCCACGATTTGTCCGATAAGGGGAGGGGATAGACGTGCTTGACAAAATTTCATTACTGCTTTGCGTACCTCTACATTCTTTGTAATGAGAGCACCAATACGAATACCACATTCAGAATAACGTTTTGATACAGAGTCAATCAGTATAACATTCTGTTCAATTCCTTCTAAATGGCAGGCGGAAATATATGGTGAACCCGTGTAAATGTATTCTCGATAGACTTCGTCGGAGAATAAATACAGGTCATATTTTTTTACTAAATCACGAATCTGCTGCATCTCTCGGCGAGTATAAAGGTAACCTGTAGGGTTGTTAGGGTTGCAAATCATGATAGCTCGGGTGCGATCGTTGATAAGCTCTTCAAATTTCTCCACTTTTGGAAGAGAGAAACCTTCTTCAATGGTTGTAGCGATGGTTCTGATCTTTGCACCTGCAGAAATTGCAAATGCCATATAGTTAGCGTAGGCAGGCTCGGGAACAATGATCTCATCTCCTGGGTTGAGACATGAAAGAAAAGCAAAAAGCACAGCTTCACTACCGCCAGACGTTATGATGATATCGTCGGCAGTCACATTAATATTATATTTTGCATAATAATTAACCAGTTTTTCCCGATAGCTCAGGTATCCTTGTGATGGAGAATACTCGAGAATGTTTCGGTCAATGGTCTTCAGGGCATCAAGTCCCACCTGTGGTGTAGGGAGATCAGGTTGTCCAATATTCAGATGGTACACATGGGTACCACGATTCTTTGCGGCGACGGCAAGTGGAGCAAGCTTACGAATTGGTGATTCTGGCATCTCCAAACCGCGAACAGATATTTCCGGCATTTTTGTATAATTTACGTAAATCGAGTGCAAAGGTACATTAATTAAAGATAAATACAAAATAATTTTTGCGTTTTTCAGAAATTATGATTACTTTTGCGCTTCAAACAAACATTAATTATGAATTACGAGGAACTTTTGGCATCAAGGAAAGACGGAAAACTCAACAAGACTAGTTTGCCGATTGGTGATTATTATCGTCAGCAGATAGATGGGAAATATCGTAGTGTTGTTGATATTTATCCGGAGTTGAATAGTAATATAAAGTTTAGTGAGGCACTCAAAAAAGAATGTGAACAGAATGCATCCTTAACAAATCAGCATATTCTTCATTTTCGTCCTCAAGTTGAAGGTCATGATATTATTAGACTGGAAATGGAACAGGGGCAGTATCAACCATTGAAACAGGTTTTGAATGATAACCCCTCTATAGTAGCGGAGCCTAATTTCATTGAGGAGTTTACTAGGCAGTTGCTAGAAACAGCCGCTTATATTCATTCGCAGGGTCTTTTTGGTGTGTGTTATTCACCACAGACCGTTTTTCTTCGTAAAGGTGATAATGCTGTACTCGTGTCACACGTCGGCTCTTACTATATTTCCATGAGTGACCCGTCTCAACTCTATCATAGTGGACTCGAAGAGTTTGTGGCTCCAGAGGTAATGAATAATGGAACAATTGACAATCGATGTGACATATATTCTATAGGATGTCTGTTACAGAAAGTTTTCGACCAGGCGGACATGCCGTTGGAGTTGCGTAAGGTGGTGAAGAAGGCTGTTAGTGAGTCACCCGAAGATCGTTTCAACACTCCAGAAGAGATGCTGGGAAGTATTAATCGCAAACGTAATGCCTATCGTTCTTTACTGACTGCCGTTATTGCCGCTGCCATTGCAGGACTGGTGATAGCTCTTTATTTCGACATGATGCCAGAGAGTAATCCTGTGGAGTTTGTTAAGCCAGCTCCAAGGCAAGCTACTGACGATTTAATTGACGATGGGTTTAATCCTGAGGAATTAGGCGTAACCAGTGACGGGGATTCTTTGGTGGCTATAGAGCAGCGGTCGCAGGAAGAGTATCAGGCAAAGGCAGAGGCCATCTTCCGTAAGCGCTATACTGAAGCCGCAGAGAAAATTCTCTCTAAAATATATAATAAGGAATACATGAACGTCACAGAGAAGAATTTTATGTCTCAAAGTGAGTCTACTATTCAGGATTTGATGAAAGCTCAGGAGGAAATCGCTGGGGAGACGGCTCTGGATCCTGCAAGGAGTCAGTTGATAGCAACAGAGATTATTGAACGCATTACGGAACAGAAGAAGAAAGAGTTGGGTGGTTCTAATAGCCGTGGAGTTCAGAAATAGTTCTACAGAAATATTAAGATGTAAAAGTAACGAAAAATAAAACATATGAGATCAAGAACAGCAATTTGGTTTGAGTGTAAAATTAATTATGAGAGGACCATGGAAGATGGTCTGCAAAAGAAAGTGAATGAGACATATACGGTGGATGCACTTAGCTTCACAGAAGCAGAGAAGCGCATCATGGAGGAAATGTCATCGTATATTAGTGGCGAGTTCACTGTTAAAGACATAAAAATAGCCCCTTATAAAGAGATATTTTTCAGTGACGAGCCCTCAGCCGATCGTTGGTATAAGGCTAAGTTGCAATTTATTACTATTGATGAAAAAACAGAGAAGGAAAAACGCAGCAGTGTGAATTATTTGGTACATGCTGGTACACTAAAAGGTGCAGTTAATAATATCGAAGAGGTTATGGGCGGCACGATGATTGACTATGTTATCGCTAGTGTCACTGAAACATCCCTGATGGATGTGTTTGAATACGGAAAGAGTGGTCAAGACGGCAAACCGGAAATGGAGCGATAATGAATTACGATGTCAAAGGAAACTTGAAAAAAGTACTTGCTGATTTGCCACAAGGAGTTCGCCTTGTGGCTATTAGTAAATATCACCCTAATGAATATATTGAGGCTGCCTATGAGGAAGGGCAACGTATATTTGGTGAGAGTCATGAACAGGAACTGCGTCATAAAGTAGATACTTTACCCAAGGATATTTATTGGCATTTCATCGGTCATTTACAATCTAATAAGGTAAAATACATTGCTCCATATATCTCCATGATAGAAGCGGTAGACTCCTTAAAGCTTTTAAAAGAAATTGACAGACAAGCCGCAAAGAATGAGAGAGTTATTGACGTTTTACTCGAACTACATATAGCAGAGGAAGAGACGAAGTATGGACTAACTCCTGATGCTTGTCGTGAGTTGCTTGCAGATGGAGCTTGGCGTGATTTGAAACATGTCCGTATCTGTGGCTTGATGATGATGGCATCGTATGTTGAAGACGAACGACAAATCCGTTCAGAGTTCCAGATAGCAAAGAGTCTATTTGATGAGTTAAAGACACGGTATTTCGCAGACGAGCCCTCCTTTTGTGAGCGCTCTTGGGGTATGAGTCACGATTATCATATAGCCGTAGAGGAGGGTAGTTCTATGGTACGTGTAGGTACCACGATTTTCGGTCCTCGTATATATTAATTGAAAATGTTGTTTGCCTTATGAGATATAATCCATATAATCAACAAGGGGAATACGATCATTTTGTTGTTGAGAATGAACAGCCACTATTAGAATTCCTGCTAGAAAACGTGAAACAGAGTCGCAATAAGATTAAGTTAACATTGCAAGGCAGGGGGATTCGTGTGAATGGCAAGACAGTGAGCCAGTTTGATTATCTATTGAAGCCAGGAACGAAGGTTGCTGTAAGCAAGACAAAGCGTAATCAGACACAGTTTAAAAGCCGTTGGCTGAAGATAGTGTATGAGGATCGCTGGATTATTGTTATCGAGAAGCAGATTGGTATTCTCTCTATGGCAGCAGGTCACTCTTCTTTGAATGTCAAGACGGTATTGGATGATTATTTCAAGAAATCACATCAGAAATGTACTGCTCATGTGGTACACCGTCTGGATCGTGACACGTCAGGGCTGATGGTCTATGCTAAGGATATTGATACGGAGCAAACGTTGGAACACTATTGGCATGAGATCGTGTATGACCGCCGATATGTTGCCGTTCTAAGTGGGGAAATGGAGCAAGACGAAGGGACAATCGCCAATTGGTTGAAAGATAATAAGGCGTATGTGACATATTCTTCTTCTGTTGATAATGGAGGTAAGTATGCTGTAACTCATTTTCATGTACTAAATCGAACAACAGACTATTCTTTAGTTGAGTTCAAATTGGAGACTGGTCGTAAAAACCAGATTCGTGTACATGCCGCAGATATGGGACACCCTGTTTGTGGCGACGTAAAATATGGTGACGGAAATGATCCGTTGCACCGACTTTGCCTTCATGCTTTCCTATTGTGCATGGAACATCCTGTGACCCATGAGCGAATGGAGTTCGAAACATCGGTACCTGTAGCTTTTCGACAATTATTTAAATAAAAGATAAAAATGGAGAATCTGATTTATTATATTGCCTTACTGCTAATGGTTGTCATCGGCTTCTTTGTTGTGAAAAAAATCGCAAGTTGCCTGTTGAAGAGCATCTTTACCATCGTACTAATCATTGTGATGGTAGCTTTGTGGTATTTCTTTCTCAGAGAAGGAGCAACCCCACCGACACTGTAAGCCCATAAATAAGAATATTGCGAGCCGTCTCGCTCAAACACTTGTTGAGTTGCTTGCCGTGATGGATGCGCTTCATTTTCAACCATGTGAATATGTGTAGGACTAAGTAGATAAGAGGCAGGATGAAAGCAAGGATATGCTGGTTTATCCAGAACACGATACCAAACAGACTTGCTAATACACCAATTCCTAAATAGAGATATTCTGTTGCTTGTTCTCCTATTTTGACTACCAGTGTCATTTTATTATCCCGACGGTCGTTGTCACGGTCTCGGTAGTTGTTAACAATTAGTAGGGTATCAATCACCAAACCACAGGCAATAGAAGCCGTGAATACCTGCAAGGTAACAGTATGTAGTTGTACATAATATGTAATACATATTGGTACAATACCAAAGAAGAGTAATACTAACACATCACCCAAACCGAGATAGGACAAGTGAGTAGTGTATAGAAAGCAAAACACTACGCATAGTAGTCCGATTAATATCATCTCCAATCCTCCATAATAGACGAGTGGTAATCCGATGATACAAGCGAGACAAGTCGTCGATGCTATGGCACGCTTCATCGCGTCGGTACTGACCCAGCCTTGTGTACAAGCCCTTAGGGGACCAAGACGTGTCTCGGCATCATCATTTCCTTTTGCATAGTCGAAGAAGTCATTGATAAAATTAGCGTCAATCTGCATAATCAGTGCGAAGAGCATGCATAGAACAGCTGCAGTCCAACTGAACACTTCTTCCCCATACGCAAAAGAATCGGAATAAGCAAGGGAAAGTCCGATGAGAGCAGGTACCGCAGCACCCGACAAGGTCTTGGGGCGTGCAGCGAGAATCCAAGCACGGAGAGAGTTCTGCTTAATTGAAATATTACTCATAATGTATTTTTATTTTAAACTTCTTGCAAAAGTAAGGATTATTGCGTATATTTGCAAAAATTTTACCCATTTTCTGATGATAAACAATACGGCAAGTCTTGATTTAGTGGAGTTTGTGGAAACACGTATATTACCTCGATATGCGGAGTTTGACAAAGCTCATAATCTGAGTCATGTCAATCGTGTCATTCGCAATTCGATATCCCTGGCACGTCAGACAGGAGCTGATATGAATATGGTGTATGTCGTTGCCGCCTATCATGACTTAGGGCTTTGTGGACCACGTGCAATCCATCATCTTACTAGTGGAAAGATACTCATGCAGGATGCACGGTTGAAACGCTGGTTTTCATCAGAACAAATCAAGGTGATGAAAGAAGCGGTAGA
The DNA here is from genome assembly GCA_905235835.1 of uncultured Prevotella sp. Classification (GTDB taxonomy): domain Bacteria; phylum Bacteroidota; class Bacteroidia; order Bacteroidales; family Bacteroidaceae; genus Prevotella. Next base: position 30,393 of record CAJONQ010000017.1, on the reverse strand, counting down.
AGATCACCGAGCCTCCGCTTCACATGCACCTCGTAGTATTTATGGAAAGATAGTGGCAGAGGCAGATCGAGACCTTACGCCAGAGACCGTGATACGCCGTACAATCCAATTCGGTCTTGCCAACTATCAGGAAATGGATATGGAAGAACACTGGAAACGCTTCTGCCAACATATGGCAGAGAAGTATTCTGTGAACGGCTATATCCGCTTGTGGATTCACGGATCAGAAAACGAGCGCAACTTGAATGAATTACGCTCGCTAATTGTTAATCCCACAGAGATGCGGAAAATTTTCAATTGTATTTTCTTAGAAGAGTCTAAAACACTATAGTACGTTTTAAGAAATTCTAGTTGTAGAAATTCCAAGAAACACCCAATCGCAGAACATTACCATTTACTGGATAGTGTGGGGCAAGGAATATCATCTTATTGCCAGAAGCATTATTAACATGACTCATCATGATGAAAAAACGTGCTCTCTTTAAATGGAAATTAGCATAGACATCTACAAACGGATAGCCTCCTAATTTTACACGACTATTTTCGTTCTTCTGTATAGCAAATTGTCCTAATTGAGGAATATAATCTGGTGCATAGTATTTAGTGAAATAAGTAGCATTACCGCCTAATTCTACACTCAGTACTTTGGCAATCTTGAATTTTAAATATAAATTGGTGAATATATTTAGGGCTGGAACCGGTAGTATGTCCTTGTTACTGGAGTTCTGATAGGTTATCACATTCTCCCAGTTGAGGATACCTAATCGAAAGTCCTGTTTGAGTTGTGCTGTGAGCAAGTTGATATTGCCACTCTCCTGATAGACACCGGCAGTCAGTCCAGAACGTCCATAGGACTCTGTCACGTCGTAATTCATACCAAAATAGGTGTAGTTTTGGATTTCATCGATGGCTATGCGCAGCTGAGTATGTGTTTTCCTATAAGAGAAGATACCTTCTATATGAGTATGTGTTTCCTTTGAGAAATCTGAGTCGTCCCACCAAAGATGCTTAGAATGATATTGCTTCTGAAAGAAAGTAGGGGTGAGCCGGTAGAAAAAAGCCTTAGCAGCTAACTGTACAGTATCTCCGAATAGAGAGAAGTTAACATCGGTGGCAAAGTCAAGTTTCAATGACCCGGCATCAGGACCTACTACCCATGCCTCAGCTCCAAGATTATAATGAAGGGTCTTTCCTTGTGTCTTAGACAATTTTCCTCCGACACTTAGATGTCCCTCTGTCCATTTATTCATAAAGTAAGCATCACCGTTTTCTGTTAGGTCTGGCATCTTAAAGTTACGATACTCGTAACTGATGAATCCTTTTAGCCCAGCTTTGGCATATTTGTTGAATCCTTCCAGAAGAGCAATGGCAAACGTATTCTTAACTGAAAGATATTTAGTCTGGTCGTAAATAGAGTCATTGCTGTATTTACGCTCATTATTATAATTATAATAGGTGTTCAAATAATAGTCTGTTGGTGAGTTGTATGCCTGATAGATACGGTTATGGCTGTTGAAATCCAGGGTATGGATGAAACTGGTGACAGGTACGTATTCTCGTTTCATAGTGGCATCGATAGAGTCTTGATGCGCTTGAGCAGCCATCAAACTATCCATCTTCTCCTGAGAGTCCACCTTAATACGAGTAGAGTCAGTGATTACGGGCTTTCCTCCGTCCTTAGGCAAGTCTCCAGCAATACGGGCATTCTCAGGACGACCAGTAGGCAGCTCTCCTGAGATTTTCCCGCCCTTTCTTCCTAAGTTTTTGTCTTCCTTTTGATCCCTTCGGTTCTTTGCTTCTTTCTCTTTGGCAGAGGCTGCTGCAAATTGGCGAGCTTTAATCTCCTCCTCAGTCATTTTTACCTTACGATAGAAGCCTATATTGTAACGATGGGAGAGAAAGAAATGAATAGAATTATTGCGATTCCAGTTCTTGGATAATACGGTAGGTATCTCTTCCTCACTAAATTGATCGTCAAAACTCTCTGGATGCGTAATATAATTGTCGTTGGTAATACCGCCATTTTCTGATGCCTTGCGATGATAAGTAGAGAAAAGGGCATGCATTTGGTATCTATCACCAATATATGAACTAAAAAAGCTTGCTCTAAAATGGGAGATGTTCTGATTCTGATAATAACCACGAGCATAATGATAGTCTAAGTCAAATCCCATCCCTAAGCGCTTATTGGCATTGATTGCGAACTTGGCGTCTATGTGGTCTTCACCATTCTGTTTGTTACCGCAGTTGTCATAACTTATATTAGTATAAGGTGACAGTGTATTGACAAACAGGAACTGGTCGGGTTCTTTAGTCGTATAGTCGTAAGGTTGTGTGAAATAGAAGTTACTTGTCGGCTTGCGGTCGATGAATATACGACTTAGCCTTGGTGTATAATTATTGCCTATTGTATTAAATTCACCATAAATACCTGTATTAAAGATTGTGTTCTGGTAGAGGTGGGGCATTGTGTCTAATTCTGCAGGACGGATGTCTCCAAAATGCCTGTCGATGGTCCACACATGAACACTGCGGGGAATCTCTTTGTTCTTTACAGAGTCACGATTATTAGGGTTGAAATTACCATTTCGTTCGTCCCGCTGCGTAATATTGCCGCTTTCGTCAATCTGGTTATATACTTGTGCATGCATAGCAGTTGCCATGCATGCAAAGAATAGGATGGTATATAGTAGCTTCTTCAATTTTAATCTTCTAATTTGAGTAGGCGCACAACAACTTCAATGAATTTGAATGCCATAGCACCGATAATGACATAAGTACCAGTTTCCTTGTTGCCCCAGTAGAAAAGAGCCATTCCAAGACTGGCACCAATTATGAATATCGTGTTAAGGATATTACGAAGGAGTCTCATTTTAGCAATGCTTCGATTTTGTTGAACAGATAGTCCTTACGGTCGATAGTCTTACGGCGGAATTTTCCAGTAAGCGGCAATAACCTGGTGTTCTTTTTATTCACAGCTTCACTGTCAACAATCCAATCCTCAGCTTTATAACGCTGTGGATTACGTTCCTCTTCGTAGAGATATTTAATATGTGACATTTCTACTTGTACTTTTCCGTTTTGACAGATTGCTTTTAATACGTAATAGAAACGAGTGCGGTCAAGTGAGATGACGTTACTTCTGAATACCAACCATTCCTCATAACTGGCTCCTAATTCATAATCGGTTGTGTCAGCCTTTACTATCATACTGTTGAGCTGGTTGGGCTCACGAGTAACATCCTGGAAGAACTTACCGATTATGTTGTATATCTCAAAAGCAGACTTTCCTGGAGCCTCGAAAGTTCTGCTAAAAACTACTTTTCCGTCAACGACGGGTACTGCTCCTTGCAAATATTTCTGGTCAGGGTTGGGCTTTGCCTCAACAACCTTAACGGGTTCTTCTTTCTTTACTTCTTGCTTTTCCCATGTGTTCTGGGCGATACTTGTCATTGGAATGCTAACTAAGAGCATCATCCATACAGATTTCTTCATAGTTTTATTTTATATTATTTTGGTTGCAAATGTACGAAATAATGATAGAACCGCCTAATAAATTATGATAATTTATTTTAATTCGAGTTCTTTCTGTAAACGTACAATCTCGTCACGGTATTGAGCGGCTTGCAGAAAATCGAGCTTCTTGGCAGCTTCTTTCATTAGACGGGTCGTCTCTGAGATACTCTTTTCGAGCTGCGGACGTGTCATTCTTTGCACGATGGGATCTGCTGCAAAGGCTCCTTGTTCCATCGGACTGATATATGCCGTCCGTGATGATGTTCCTTTCTCATCACTTTCAGAATATAGATGCAGGTCACTTTGCTTGAGTGCTTTCTCAATTTGTTTTGGGGTTATGTGGTGCTCTTCATTATAGTGCATCTGCTTTTGGCGGCGACGTGCTGTTTCATCGATAGTGAGTTGCATGGAGGCTGTGATGGTATCTGCATACATAATAACTTTACCATTAATGTTTCGTGCTGCACGTCCTGCAGTCTGGGTCAATGAACGGTGGGAGCGGAGAAATCCTTCTTTATCTGCGTCCAGTATAGCAACTAATGAGACTTCAGGTAAATCCAATCCCTCACGAAGTAAGTTTACACCCACTAACACATCATAAGTCCCATTGCGTAGATTCTCTAAAATTTTTACTCGGTCGAGGGTTGTTACCTCACTATGTATATATGCTGTCTGGATATCGTGATTTAACAAGAACTCACTCAACTCTTCCGCCATACGCTTGGTAAGGGTTGTGACCAGTATGCGCTCTTTCTTATGAACGCGGGTCTGTATCTCATCCATTAGGTCGTCTATCTGATTCTCTGTAGGACGTACTTCTATTTCTGGGTCGAGGAGTCCTGTCGGGCGGATGAGTTGCTCAACTACAACACCTTCGGCCTCGTTTAATTCGTAATCAGCTGGGGTAGCACTGACATAAATGACTTGATTCGTCATTTGTTTGAATTCCTCAAAGGTCAAAGGACGGTTATCGAAAGCAGCTGGGAGTCGGAAACCGAATTCTACCAAATTAGTCTTTCTGGCTCGGTCACCTCCGTACATGGCTCCAATCTGTGGCACACTGACATGACTTTCATCAATGATCAATAAATAGTCTTCTGGGAAGAAATCGAGCAAACAATAAGGGCGTTCACCTGCTTGTCTTCCGTCAAAATATCGAGAATAGTTCTCAATACCAGAACAATGCCCCAGTTCTTTAATCATCTCCATGTCGTACTCAACACGCTCTTTGATACGTTGAGCCTTGATGCTGTCACCGACTTCTTCAAAGAATGCCACTTGTTTTACTAAATCGTCTTGTATTTGTCGGATGGCAATGTTGGTTTGTTCTTGTGAAGTCATGAACAGGTTGGCAGGGTAGAGCTTGTACTCCTCGAAGGTGGCAAGCCTATCCATTGTCATGGAATCCAGTTCCTCGATGGAGTCAATTTCGTCATCCCAGAAAGTAATACGTAATATTGCTTCATTATATGCCATGGCTATATCTACCGTGTCGCCTTTAACACGAAAACATCCCCGTTTGAGCTCGATGTCGTTTCTGACATATAGCGCAGCTACTAATTTTCTTAACAAAGCGTTGCGGTCAAGGATCTGCCCTTTATGAATTTCAATGACATTTTCATGTAAAGCAACAGGACTTCCCATACCATAAATGCAACTAATAGAAGACACAACGATTACGTCTTTACGTCCTGATAATAAAGCACTTACCGCACGGAGTCTAAGGCGGTCTATTTCCTCGTTGATGGCAAGGTCTTTCTCTATGTATGTGTCAGTTGTGGGTAAATATGCTTCAGGCTGATAATAGTCATAATAGCTGACATAATACTCAACAGCATTTTCTGGGAAGAAACCTTTCATTTCCTCATATAATTGTGCTGCAAGTGTCTTGTTGTGAGAAAGAATCAGTGTAGGATGGTTAATGTTTGCAATGACATTAGCCATTGTGAACGTTTTTCCTGACCCTGTTACTCCTAGAAGAACTTGTGATTTGTCTCCACGTCTTAGCCCGTCAGTCAATTGTCTGATGGCTTCTGGTTGGTCACCTGTCGGTTTGTATTTTGATGTTAGATTGAAGTTCATATCATGCAAAAGTACTAAATTTCTTCGTAACAAACGTTATAATCCTGCGATAATTGCTAAAATTCGTTCGTTTTCCTTTGGAATTATCGGAAAAATGACTAATTTTGCAAGTCAAATTTGATATAGAATGAATAAAAGCTATCTCTTGATTCTCTGTATGGCTGCTCTTTTGAGTAGTTGTGCTTCAGAGTTTAACAAAGTTTATAAGACTGCGGATAACGATTATAAGTACGAATATGCTAAGCAGTGTTTTGCCATAGGCAAATTTCAACAGGCAAGTTCGTTACTTCAAGATTTGGTGATGCTTCAAAAAGGAAGGGATAATGCACAGGAATGTCTTTATTTGTTAGGTATGTCACAATACTGTAACAAGGATTATGAGTCTGCTAGTGCTACCTTCAAAAAGTACTATTCTAGTTATCCAAAAGGTAATTTTGCTGAACAAGCTTCTTTTTATGTTGGACAATCGCTATATAGGAGTGCCCCAGAGCCTCGTTTGGATCAGACACCTACTGTAGGCGCAATTAATGCATACCAGCAATTCCTTGATTTGTATCCAGATTCAGAATTGAGACCAGTAGCCCAGCAGCGTTTATTTGATTTGCAGGACAATTTAGTACAGAAAGAATACCTTTCGGCACAATTATATTATAATCTGGGAGGATATTTTGGAAATATCAATGCAAATACAGAAAGTAATTATGAGGCCTGTATTATAACAGCGCAAAATGCATTGAAGAACTATCCTTATACGAAGATACGCGAGAAGTTCTCCGTACTTATTATGAAAAGTAAATTCTATTTGGCAGAGAACAGTTCGGAAGAGAGACGTTTAGATCGCTATCGTGATGCGGAAGATGAGTGTTACGGCTTTCTTAATGAATATCCTGAGTCAAAGGAATGCGCAACTGCAGAGAAATTTATCACCAAATGTAAAAAAGTAACAAAAGAATAATATATGGATTACAAAAAGTCAAAAGCTCCCGTCAATACAGTGACACGTAACATTATGGATCTATGTGAGGAGACGGGCAACATTTATGAGAGTGTGGCAATTATATCTAAGCGTGCTAATCAGATTAGTGTTCAGATTAAAGAAGATTTGAGCAAGAAACTTGCAGAGTTTGCATCTTATAATGATTCTTTGGAGGAAGTCTTTGAGAATCGTGAGCAAATTGAGATTTCCCGTTATTACGAGAAATTGCCTAAACCAACATTATTGGCAACTCAGGAATTTGTAGAGGATAAAGTTTATTGGCGTGATCCTGCTCGTGATCAATCCATGATGCAGGAGGAACATTTCTAATTGTATGATACAACGTAAGCAAACGATTTTTCTTTTTCTTGCTGCTGTCTTTGGGATTCTTTCATTGTGCATGCAGCTAGCTACAGTATCCTATGAGGGAATGACTACATATCGTGTGTTTAGTTTATGGGCAATAGGAGGTAATAGTACCAGTACTTTTATTCCATGCCCGTTGTTCATATTAATGCTTTTATCTACTACTTTGAGTGTTTGTACCATATTCTTGTATAAGCGTCGTCCTTTACAAGCTCGCCTAAGTATGGTAAATATATTTATCATGGTATTTTGGTATATCGCAATGATAGTAGTAAGTAAAAAGTTGGCACCTGATGCCACGAACTTTCATTTAGAGATTGCGTCATCCTTCCCAGCTGTTATTGTTATTCTTCTCTTTATAGCTCGCAAGGGTATTATAGCAGACGAACGGTTAGTTCGTGCAGCAGATAGAATCAGATAGGAGTAAGTAACAAACTATAAGTTTCATTACGACAAAAGGGTGGTTTCTCGTAAGGAAACCACCCTTTTGTTTACTAGTAACCTTGTGATTAGTATTCAAACGTTCCGAACTCACTTTGGATAGTTAGGCTCTTTCTGCCTTCCTCAATATGTCCGACAACTTGTGCATCGATATTAAACGACTTGGAGATGGCAATGACTTGATCTGCTATCTCGGGACGTACATAAATCTCCATGCGATGTCCCATGTTGAATACTTGGTACATCTCTTTCCAATCAGTACCAGAACATTCATGGATAGCATGGAAGAGCGGAGGTACAGGGAACATATTGTCCTTGACCACATGACAATTGTCGCTGACAAAGTGTAGCACTTTCGTCTGGGCTCCACCAGTACAGTGTACCATACCGTGAATATCAGGACGTAACTCATCCAGCAGTTTCTTGATAACAGGAGCGTAGGTGCGGGTAGGAGAGAGTACTAATTGACCGGCATCTATAGGAGACCCTTCTACAGCATCCGTCAATTTGTACTTACCACTATATACCAACTCATCAGGTACAGCATGGTCGAAACTCTCTGGATATTTCTCTGCAAGATACTTGGCGAATACATCATGGCGTGCGGAAGTCAGTCCGTTACTGCCCATACCGCCATTATAATGCTTCTCGTAGGTTGACTGACCAGTAGAGGAGAGTCCGACAATGACATCGCCAGGACGTATGTTTGCATTGTCGATGACATCACTTCGTTTCATTCGGCATGTGACGGTAGAGTCTACGATAATGGTGCGAACGAGATCCCCTACATCAGCAGTCTCACCACCAGTAGGATAAATACCGATACCCATCTCACGCAGTTCTGCAAGCAATTCATCCGTACCATTGATAATAGCAGAAATGACTTCTCCTGGCACTAGCATCTTATTTCGACCAATAGTACTGCTAACGAGGATATTGTCCACAGCACCTACACATAGCAGGTCATCGGTATTCATAACAATAGCATCTTGAGCGATACCTTTCCATACAGAGAGGTCGCCAGTCTCTTTCCAATACATATAGGCAAGACTGGATTTTGTACCTGCACCATCGGCATGCATAATATTGCAATATTCCGGGTCGCCACCTAATATATCGGGGATAATCTTACAGAAGGCCTGTGGGAAGATTCCTTTATCGATATTCTTGATGGCGTTATGAACGTCTTCCTTGGCGGCACTAACACCGCGCATCATATAACGATTGTCCATGAGCGATTAGAATTTTACTTGTGGTGCTTTTTCTGCTCCAGCCTCTGCCTCAAACTTATCCATCTTGGCGAAACCGAAGATGCCGGCGAAGATGTTCTTAGGGAAGGAACGGATGACTACATTATACTGCTGGACAGCCTGATTGTACTTGTTGCGAGCCTCGTTGATACGGTTTTCTGTACCCTCCAACTGTACTTGCAGGTCACGGAAGTTCTCATTTGCCTTCAAGTCAGGATAGTTCTCCTGAATGGCAATCAAACGACCGAGAGCACTGCCCAGTTCACCCTGTGCCTGCTGGAACTCCTTCATCTTCTCAGGAGTCAGGTTCTCTGCATCGAGCGTAATAGACGTAGCCTTTGTACGAGCGGCAACCACATCCTCTAAGGTCTGTTTCTCATGAGCGGCATAGCCCTTGACGGTCTCCACGAGGTTGGGAATCAGGTCGGCACGACGCTGATAGGTTGACTGTACGTTGGCAAGTGCAGTTGTGGCAGTCTCCTGTACGCCCACCATTGAGTTGTAAGCACTGGCAGCCCATACGCCAAGGATGACGACGACTGCGATAATTGCGATAAGTGATTTACTGATTTTCATAATTCTAATTTATTTCGTTATTTCAATATTCCGATTGATGTCACCATCGTGACGTGGCACCACCGCCACCGAAACTGCCTCCTCCGAAACTGCCTCCACTGAAGCCACCTCCGCTGCTGAAGCCACCACCTCCGCCACTGAAGCCGCCTCCTCCGCCACTGGAATACTCTTCTTCATAGAACGGATTGGAGCGAAGAGAGGCAACACCGAGTATTCCTATCCATTGGTATTTCTTGTTCTGGTGCAGGAAAATAATGCCCCATACGACAAGGAATAACATATACAGCCCGATAGTCATTGCTGTCTCGTAGTCAATATCCTCATGCTGACTGGTAAGGTTTGGCATCTCTGGGAGTTCTTTCTTCTGCATCGTGGCGAAGATAGCCTCCGTCAGGTAGAGCATCGCACTATCGGGCATATCGGCTCGCATGGCAGGAACAACGTATTGCTGCTGCAGACGATGGCATTCCACATCCGTCAGATCTCCCTCAAGACTTCTGCCTGGTGAAATGTTGATGCTATGGTCAAGGTAACCAACCACCACCATCAATCCCCGGTCGTTCCTTCCCACACCATATTTATTACCTACGTCTTGTGCGAAGCGGAACGGGTCATCGTTCTCGATGTGGTTGACAACAATGACTACAGACTCGATATTCAGTTCTTTATCCAGACGTTGCAGGGTCACATTCATCTGGTCAACAGTGTTCTGTGTGAGTACCTTGTCAGGATTGGACACATACTGACTCGCATCTTTCAGATGGGGGATAGGGATGTTTTCCGCATTCCAGTAATGGGTGTCAGTCTCACTGATGCTTGCGGTGATTGGAAATTCCTCTTCAAGAGGCAGGGATGCCATACAACAGAAAATCGTACTGATAGTACCGATGAAAAATACCCAGCCCCAAACGTTACGTGCCTTGCACCAAGCGGGGTTCATCTGCTCCCACACATGAGTTATCTGATGCCTCTTACTGTGGTATTCACGCTCTAAAGCCTGATAACGCTTAGAGTACTGGCGCTTGATGCTGGAGGAGGAGAGGGACCACCCTCTTTGTGCCTTGTCCATATCGAAGGCATCCTCTAAAGCAAGGATGGCGTCATTGTATTGATTGGTTAGTTGGTTGATGTCCGACGACTTCTTCATCAGTGCCGTTGTGGGCGTATAGTCCCACTTACGGGTTATGGCATAGCCCCCTCCCAACAGGAGGGCGATATATCCGAGGAAAAAGAGGAAGGTCGTCATAATAGGATATTATTTCTCGTGCCAGAATTCCCATGAGGAGAATGCCTGCAAGAGCAGCATCTCCAGTCCGTTCTTCACATTGGCACCATATTCTGCACCACGTTTCATGAAGAGCGTCTCGTCGGGATTATAGATAAGATCGTAAAGAATAGTATGATTGTCCATTGCCTCATAAGGAAGCTCTGGACATTCCTCCGTCTTGGGGTACATACCTAAAGGGGTGCAGTTTACAATAACATTATATTCTTTCACCACCTCAGGGGTAATACTCTTATATTGAATCGTGTTCGGACGTTCATACCGACTAACGAAGACAGTCTCTAATCCAAGATTACGTAGTCCGTAATCAATGGCTTTAGATGCACCACCAGTACCAAGAATCAGTGCTTTTTGATGCCACTTCTTGTCAATCATCGGCTCAATGCTCTTGGTAAAACCAATCACATCAGAATTATAACCTTTCAGTTCGGTCTTGTTACCATGATGTGTGATACGTATAACATTCACTGCACCGATGGCACGTGCCTCTGGTGAAATATTATCGAGGAAAGGAATGACTTTCTCCTTATAGGGAATTGTCACATTGAGTCCTTTCAACTCTGGATTGGAACCAAGCACTTCTGGGAGTGCGTCAACGTCAGGTATCTCATAGTTCTCATACACGGCGTCAATGCCTTCATCCTGAAACTTCTGGTTGAAGTAACTGATGGAGAATGAGTGCCCTAAAGGATAACCAATAAGTCCGTACTTGTCCATAAATTCTTTTCCTTTATTTAGTTGCAAAATACATGGTGCAGATACCAAAAGTCAATCGCTTGAACTTAGCATCGCTAAATCCTGCATCCTTTAAGATACTAACCATTTGTTCTCCTTGGGGGAATGCTTCAATGGTTTTAGTAAGATATGAATAGGCTGCGGTGTCTTTAGAGATAAGTCTGCCATAGACAGGTAGAACAGTGTGGGAATAGATGTGAAAGAGTTGTTTCATAGGGAAACTGATAGGAGTTGTCAACTCTACTATACTCAGATGACCTCCACTCTTCAGGACCCTGCACATCTCTCTCAGTCCCTGATCAAGGTCGGAAAAGTTGCGAATACCAAAAGCTGCAGTTACAGCCTCAAATGTACCGTCAGCATAGGAAAGGTGCAAGCAGTCTTCTTTCTCAAAAGTGATGATGTCTTGCAATCCTTTTTCTTTAATTTTCTTTCGTCCAATCTCCATCATCCCCTCACTGATGTCTGCTCCCACTAATTTGTTGGGTTTCAGCATTTCTGCCGACAAGATAGCAAAGTCACCAGTACCTGTCGCAATGTCTAAAATGGTCTTTGGCTGATAAGGAACCAGTTGGTTGATAGCTTTCTTACGCCAACCTCGGTCAATGTCCCATGAGAGTCGATGGTTGAGAGTGTCGTAGGTGGAAGCAATGTTGTCGAACATTTGCTCCACCTGCGTTGTCTTCTCTCCCTCATGATAAGGGTTAATCGTCTCTTGTCTATAATTCATAATATAGAAACTATAGGGGCTATAGATACTATTATCTATCTGTTTTTTAAATAGTCTGAAACATTCTTCTCGATGCGAGCTGCGATATCATCGTTATCACTGGCTTTCACAAATTTCTCACCAATGATATGCTCATAGAGCTCTATATAACGGTCGCTTACACTCTCAGCGTACTCGTCAGTAATCTCTGGCATTACCTGTCCAGGCTCATTCATGAAATTGTGTTCGATAAGCCATTGACGAACAAACTCCTTGGAGAGTTGTTTCTGGGGCTCGCCTTTAGCAAACTTCTCCTCATAGCCGTCAGCATAGAAATAACGGCTGGAGTCTGGTGTATGTATCTCATCGATAAGATACACCTTACCATCACGCTTTCCAAACTCATACTTTGTATCAACCAAGATCAATCCTTGTTTTTGGGCAATCTCCTGACCGCGGGCAAATAGCTTACGTGTGTAATCTTCCATTACAGCATAGTCCTCTACGCTCACGATACCTTGAGCGATAATCTCCTCTTTAGAGATATTCAGGTCGTGTCCCTCATCAGCTTTCGTTGTTGGAGTAATGATGGGTTCTGGGAAATACTGATTCTCTTTCATCCCATCAGGCAATTTTACACCACAAAGCTCACGACATCCGTTCTTGTACTCACGCCAAGCACTGCCAGTAAGAATACCACGGATAATCATCTCTACACGGAACCCCTCGCACTTCAATCCTACCGTTACCATAGGGTCGGGGGTAGCGAGTTTCCAGTTTGGGCAGATATCGCTGGTCGCATCCAGAAACTTAGCGGCTATCTGGTTCAATACTTGTCCTTTAAAGGGAATTCCTTTAGGCAGAATTACGTCAAATGCCGAGATGCGGTCTGTTGCAACCATGACCATTAAGTCATCGTTAATGTTATACACGTCACGAACTTTTCCGTGATAAACACTCTTTTGACCTTCGAAATTGAAGTCAGTCTTTGTTAATGCTTTCATTGTTATCTTTGTTTTGTTTATCTTTATCAAATCTTTCGTAGGCATTGACAATGCGAGTTACCAATTTATGGCGCACAATGTCCTTGCGATCGAGTTCTACCACACCGATGCCCTCAATACCTTTTAATATCCTCAACGCCTCAACAAGCCCACTTTTCTGTTCTCGTGGTAGGTCAATCTGGGTCATGTCACCAGTTATAATCATCTTTGTGTTCCATCCCATACGGGTTAAGAACATGCGGATCTGTTGAGGTGTGGTATTCTGTGCCTCATCAAGAATGACAACGGCATCACTCAGTGTTCTGCCTCGCATGAAAGCGAGTGGGGCTATCTGGATAACATGTTTCTCCATCATATCCTGGAGCTTAACTTGTGGTAACATGTCTTCTAATGCATCATAAAGTGGTTGAAGATAAGGATCGATCTTGTCCTTCATGTCACCAGGAAGAAATCCCAGTTTCTCTCCTGCTTCAACAGCTGGTCGAGAGAGGATGATCTTTTTGGCTGTTTTCTCTTTCAAAGCTTTTACGGCAAGGGCAATCGAGAGATATGTCTTTCCCGTTCCAGCAGGACCAACAGCAAATACCATATCGTTCTGCTCATAAGCGTCGATAAGATTCTGCTGATTCTCTGACCGTGCCTTGATGGGGCGTCCAGACATAGAATAGCATACTACTCCTTCTGGTATGTCATCTTTTGTGCGATGCCCTTTGACGATGTCTATAATATCCTCCTCTTTTAAGGCGTTAAAGTGTAGTACATGTTGGCGCATCTTCTCTGCGCTTTCCTCAAATGCAGCCATCTGCTCCTCGTCGCCCAAGATGCGAATGACGTTATCACGTGCTACTATCCTCAGCTTGGGATATAAAGCGCGCATCATTTGCAAATGAACATTCCCCGTTCCATAAAATACAACGGGGTCTATATCCTCTAATACAATATGCTTCTCTATCAAAATAACGTTATTTTCTTATGTGACTGCAAAGTTAATAAAAAAAATAATAATCTCGCTATTTTCGGAGATTTTATTCGTATCTTTGCAGTCAAATGAAGATAACGAAGAATAAATATCTGTTAGGATTTGCAGTTACTGTGCTATTCCTTACCCTTGTGAAGGCTATTTTCCCGAATGTGGCTGAACCCCGTCAGCAACAAGTGATAGTAGTTGAACAACAACAAACAGACGACAAGCAGTCTGTAGTTGGGCAACTAACACATCAGACATCTCAACTCTCATCGAAGAAGAAACATCGTATCTGGGGAGTTCGTAATTATAGAGAATCATTTCCAGATAGTCAACAAGTGCAGATTGTGGCTGCAGAGAAATGGGGAGTGCGACCGGTAAGGAATCGTGCTGATGCAGAGATGCGCAAGAAGGAGTTAGTATATGTCGGGGCGAGTCCATATTACTATGTAGACCCACTCTATAGCAGTATTCCTTATTTGGTACCACGTGCCGCTGTCTTGTTGCAAGATATCGGTCAGGCTTTCTATGATAGTTTATATGTAAAAGGTGTTCCTTTCAATCAATTGATAGTGACCAGCGTATTAAGGTCAGAATCCGATGTTGAAAAATTACGACGTAGGAATGGCAATGCGACAGAGCGTAGCTGTCATCTCTTTGGAACCACCTTTGATATTTGCTACAATCGGTATCACCCTGTTACACAACCAGTTCGAGATGATACATTAAAGTGGATATTATGTGAGGTCCTGCGTGATAAACGAGCAGAAAAACGTTGTTATATTAAGTATGAAGTGAAGCAAGGGTGCTTCCACATGACCGTGCGTTAACGGTTCATGAGGAAGCGCTTGAAATCCTTGAATTCCTTTGTCATCTCCACACTTTGCTTCTGTCCTCTCATGAATGCTGCAAGGCGCTCGGGTATCTCCACGTTTGCATCAATGATGCTGTCAACTTTCTCTTTAAATTTAGCAGGATGTGCAGTCTCGCAGAAGACACCTATCTCTTCGTCTTTCAGTCCTTCTTGCAAAGCACGATATCCACAGGCGCCATGAGGATCAAGGATATAGTTTGTCTCCGCATAGCATTGGCGCATCGTTTCCTTGATTTGTTCGTCTTGATAGGTGGCACCACTGATAATACTACAGATGCGTTCATGACTTTTCCCATAAAGGTCGTAGATGCGTGCAAAATTCGAGGGATCGCCTACATCCATGGCATTGGCAAGAGTCTGAACAGAAGCTTTTGGCTCATATTTGCCTGTCTGTAAGTATTGGAAGAAGATGTCGTTGGCGTTATTAGCTGCTATAAAACGCTTGATTGGTAATCCCATCTCATGACCGAACAAAGCGGAGCAGATGTTACCGAAGTTACCAGAAGGTACGCACATCACCATATTCTCTGCTTTACCAAGAGCTTTCATCCGAGCGTAAGCATTGAAATAGTAGAACGCCTGTGGTAAGAAACGAGCCACATTGATGCTATTGGCGGAAGTCAGTTTCATGTATTCAATTCCTCGTCCATAAATGCAGATTTCACGAGTGCCTGACAATCATCGAAGACACCGTCCACCTCAATGGCGGTAATGTTCTTGCCTAGGGTTGTGAACTGACTTTCCTGGATTTTACTGACTTTTCCTTTGGGATAGAGTACATAGACATGGATCCCCTCAACACCAAGGAAACCATTGGCTACAGCGGAACCGGTATCCCCAGAAGTGGCAACAAGGACATTTATACTAGGTTTACTAGTATCCATAGTATTACTAGTAAAATACTGCAGCAATCGCGCCATAAACCTTGCCCCTACATCCTTAAATGCGAGAGTAGGACCATGGAATAGTTCCAGCGTATAGATGTTGTCCTTGACTTTTACCACAGGACAATCGAATGACAAAGTATCATAAACGATTTTTCTCAAAGCTTCAGCTTCTACGTCTTCACCAAAGAACGCATCAGCCACAGTATAAGCAATCTCTTGGAAACTCTTGGTCTCAATAGTATCGAAAAACTCCTTTGGTAGTTTTTTGATACGCTCTGGCATATAGAGTCCACGGTCTTCTGCAAGACCTTTAACAACAGCTTTGCTTAAATCAGCGATGGGCGCTTTCCCATTGGTACTGTAATATTTCATATTTTCATTAATTCGTTCATAAATTCATTTAATCTCAAAAGTCCGTAGCTGCCACTTACACAACTCTCCTCGTCGTAGTGTTGTACATCGTCTGGAGTAATACCTTTATGCCAGATGATGAATGGCACTGGCTCATTGACATGGATACGTAGTTCAACAGGAGTAGGGTGGTCTGGCAAAACGGCAACACAGACATCTTCCTGCATATTATGAATAGCCTCAATGATGGGCTTGATAAGTCTTTTGTCTAAATAATCGATAGCCTTTAATTTTAACTCCAAATCCCCATCATGACCTGCTTCATCTGTAGCTTCTACGTGTACAAAGACAAAGTCATCCTCTTTGAGTGCCTCAATAGCAGCCTGTGCTTTTCCTTCATAATTGGTGTTAGCAAGTCCTGTGGCACCGGGAACCTTGATAATGCGCAGTCCTGCATAACGACCGATACCTTGAATAAGATCTACGGCAGAAATTACAGCTCCACTTTTTATCTGAGAGTATTGCGCCATCAGCGTCTGCATCGAAGGACGATAACCACCGCTCCAGGGCCAAATACTGTTCGCTTGTCGTTCTCCCTTTAATGCTTTTTCAAGATTATAGGGATGCTTAGCAAGTAGTTCTTGCGACTTTAATATCAAGTCGTTAATCAAATCGGCAGTCTCTTGTGCAGACAATTGTCCCTCCTTTTGTGGCGCATGATCAGCTGCTTTTACCAACAGTGGACGCCACTCTTCATTTGGATGGTCATGGGGCGGATTGCAGATAATATGTTTATTGCCTCCCTTGATAACGAGCAGATGACGGTACTGAATGCCAG
Source organism: uncultured Prevotella sp. (assembly GCA_905235835.1). Classification (GTDB taxonomy): domain Bacteria; phylum Bacteroidota; class Bacteroidia; order Bacteroidales; family Bacteroidaceae; genus Prevotella. The sequence continues at coordinate 13,539 of CAJONQ010000017.1, read as the reverse complement.
TGATGAACTTCACACGTTCATTGCCTAAATGCTTATTCAAATACTGAATGAGTACTTCTGCATCTTGTGTTTCCAAATTTCCGCCATTATGGGTAATGATCTTTCCGTCTTCTAAGGTAATGATATTACAACGGATAGCAAAGTCATCGTCTGCCATCTCATAGCCAATACTTACAGCCTCTAAAGGACCACGTCCCTCATAAACCTTATTGAGGTCATAGCCAAGGATAGCAGTATTAGCAACCTCAGAGCCAGGAGGAAAACCTTCAGGTACTGTGATAAGGCGTCCTGTACGTCCCTCCTTAGCCAGTTGCTCCATGTATTGAGGACGGGCATATTGCAGTAACGTCTTGTTACCCAGCCTAGCGACATGGTGGTCTGCCATGCCGTCGCCTAATATAATAATGTGTTTCACAGTTTAAATATTAGCGATAGACATAATGTTGGCAAACACACCGGCAGCGGTTACGGCAGCACCAGCTCCATAGCCTTGGATAAGCATTGGGTATTCCTTATAGCGTTCAGTAGTCAGTACAACGATATTGTTCGAGCCTTCCAGTCCGTAGAACGGGTGACCATAAGGAACCTCCTTCAGAGCCACACTTGTCTTGAATGATGAAGGATTCTGTTCGTCGGCCTCCATCGTCGCTACGAAGCGCCAACGTTTGTTGTCCTTTTCCAAGACTTTGCGACGAGCCTCGAAGTCTGCATCGAGTTCCGGCAGACGTTTCCAGAAGTCTTCGATACTGCCCTCAAAATAACTATCAGGTACGAAAAGATGCTTTTCTACATCTTCTTGCTCCACTTTATATCCTGCCTCACGGGTAAGGATAACGAGTTTGCGAATCACATCCGTACCAGAGAGATCAATACGTGGGTCTGGTTCAGAATAACGCTGTTCCTTGGCACGACGTACAGTCTCAGAGAATGGTACGTCTGCAGCAATCTCATTGAAGATGAAGTTCAGCGTTCCAGAAAGGATAGCCTCGATTTTCAGAATCTTGTCGCCCGAGTTACACAGATCATTGATAGTTCCGATGATAGGTAGACCGGCACCTACGTTGGTCTCATAACGGAACCAGACACCACGGTCACGTGCGGTCTGTTTCAGTTTGATATAACTCTCATAGTCGCTGGAAGCTGCAATCTTATTGGCTGCCACCACGGAAATGTTATGCTCTAAGAAAGTCTGGTAGAGAGAAGCAATCTGCTTGCTTGCCGTACAATCGACAAAGACAGAGTTGAAGATGTTCATCTTCACGATCTCATCACGCATATGCTCTGTATTGGCAGGATATCCGGCACGAAGAATTGTCTCGTAATTATTCAAGTCAATACCGTCACGGTCAAGAACAAAATTAGCAACATCACTGATACCCACAACATTCAGTTTCAGACGTTTCTTCTGCATCAGAATCTGTTGCTGGGTACGAATTTGCTCCAATAACATGCCACCAACAGTACCAATACCGCAGATAAAGAGGTTGAGTACTTTATATTCTGACAGGAAGAAGGAGTCATGCAAAACATTCAGAGACTTACGGAGGAAATGTCCGTCTACCACAAATGAGATATTGGTCTCTGACGCACCTTGTGCACAAGCAATGACGGAAATACCAGAGCGTCCCAGTGTGCCAAATAGTTTTCCGGCGATACCTGGTGTCTGTTTCATATTCTCACCAACGATGGCAATAGTGGCAAGACCACTCTCTACCTGCATAGGAAACATGGCACCAGTCTCAATTTCCTTGGCAAACTCCGCATTAAGAACCTCTGCGGCAGCCTCAGCATCCTCGTCACGAACGCCAATACTGGTGGAGTTCTCTGAGGAAGCTTGTGATACCATAAATACAGAGATACCCTTATTGGCGAGGGTGGTGAAGATACGGCGGTTCACACCAATCACACCGACCATCGACAGACCCGTGACGGTAATCAAGGTTGTTCCCTTGATACTTGAGATACCCTTAATAGGCTTCAGATCATCGTCAATTTTCTCTTTGATAAGGGTTCCTGGGTGCTCTGGGTTGAAGGTGTTCTTCACCCTAATTGGGATATTCTTGATGCAGACGGGATAGATTGTCGGTGGGTAAATCACCTTGGCACCGAAGTTACAAAGCTCCATCGCCTCCACATAAGATAATTCATTGATTGTATATGCAGACTTAATCACTTTCGGGTCAGCGGTCATGAAACCATCGACATCCGTCCATATCTCCAGAATCTCTGCGTCAAGGGCTGCGGCTATGATTGCTGCGGTATAGTCACTACCGCCACGACCGAGGTTGGTTGTCTCATGGGTATCACGGTCACGGGCAATAAAGCCTGGTACGACAGCTATCGTCTTGTTGGTTGCTGTGGCACAGCAACCAACAGAGGCGAAAGCTTCCTTCACCAGTTTGTATGTCAGCTCTGAGTCAAGGGTATGCGTACCGTTCTTATTCTCAGTACGGATGAAATCGCGGGCATTCATACGGATACCGTTCTTAACTAAAGCAGCGACGATATTCGAGCTAAGACGCTCGCCATAGCTGACGATGGCATCGAGTGTTTTGCCGCTAAGGTCGTGAATCAAGAATACACCATAGTAAATACTCTTTAACTGTTCAAAGAGCTGATCTACCGTGTTAAATAAGTCTACGCGTTTCTGATTGTCAAGGATGACAGTGTCTATCATTTGGTGATGGCGATTCACCATCGAGTCAAATTCCTCTCTCCACCGTTCATCACCCTTGAGCGCCAATTGCGAGGTGGCTATCAACGCATCGGTAATACCATTTAGTGCACTAACTACTACTACGACAGGTTGCGTCCGAGCCTCTGCCTCCACAATTTCTTTCAAGCTTAAAATGCTTTTTACGGAACCTACGGACGTTCCGCCGAATTTCATTACTTTCATATCTCTATGCAATTTATCTTGCCAGATGGTACCCTTTGACAAGCAGGGCTTTCTCCATTGGCGCTGCAAAGATACAAAATGCAAAGAAAAACACAAAGAAAAAGCGAGGAAAATTTTCCTCGCTCATTGTTATTAGGTATAAAGGAACCTCTTGATACTGCGTTTGGGGGTCTTTGCAAACTCCTCCGTGCGTATCTCGATTTCTGTAATCTTCTCGTAAGCGGGTAACTGCTCATTGAGTTGCTGGCGGTTCTGTTCCATGATATTCTTGATGTCCTCCTCATTGAAGTTCATATTCTTCGCCTCGTCGTAGTCTGGATATACCAGTCCGACAAGTTTAGTGTCACGCTGTACGACAACACTCTCCACCACCATTGTCATAGAGTTCAGCTTATCCTCAATCTCCTCCGGATAGATGTTCTGTCCGTTGGGTCCTAATAGCATATTCTTGCTACGTCCATTGATATAGACATTACCGTCGGTATCCATGGTACCGAGGTCTCCCGTATGATACCAGCCTTCCTCATCAAGTGTCTCTTTGGTAGCTTCCTCATTCTTGTAATAGCCCAACATGACATTGACACCACGGGCAAGGATCTCACCAGGGCGGTTGGCAGGATCCGTGGAGTTAATCTTCACCTCCATATGGTAGGCAGCTTGTCCGCAAGAGCCTTGTGCGAAGGTATGCCAGTCACGATAACAGATGATAGGCGCACATTCTGTAGCACCATAGCCAACGGTATAAGGGAATTCTATCTTTTTGAGGAATGCCTCTACCTCTTGATTGAAAGCGGCACCACCAATAATGACCTCATATAGATTACCACCGAATGCTTTTACCACCTCGTTGCAAACCATCTGTCGTACCTTCTTAGAGATGACAGGCATTGACAACAATAGCCTCATGCGGTTGTTTTGTATCTTGGGGAATACCTTCTTGCGGATAATTTTCTCGATAACGAGTGGTACCGCAATAATAATCTTTGGCTTGATCTCCGCAAAAGCTTGTGCGATAATCGCTGGTGAGGGGATGCGGTTGAGATAATAGACATGACAACCGTGCAAGAACTCGAAGATAAACTCAAACGCCATACCATACATGTGTGCCATCGGAAGGATAGAAATGATGCGGTCACCCGTATTAATAATCTTTCCAAGTACGTACTCTGCAAAATCGTAGTTTGACCATAAGGCGCGATAGGGAACCATGACACCTTTGGAGAAACCAGTCGTTCCTGAGGTGTAGTTGATCATTGCCAGTTCCTCGCCATTCTCTTCTATATAATAATGTACGTGTTCCTTACGGAAATACTTGGGGAATTTCTTACCATACAACTCATTAAGATGTTCACGGGCATAAGTCAGCTTATCTGTTCGTGATAACATCAGGGAGTAGTCAGGGTTGTTGATGATACCCTCCAAGTGAGGCATCTGTGTAGGGTCGATCTGTGTTGCCACATGGTCACCGACGAATAGCAGTTTGGCATCAGAATGGTTGACGATATTATGAATCTGGTCTGCCATGAACTCATGCAAGATTGGCACGGCAACAGCACCGTATGTCAATGTGGCGAGGAATGCGACGGCCCACTGACTGGAGTTACGTCCGCAGAGGGCAATCTTATCTCCCTTGACTACTCCGCAGTTTTCAAAAAGGATGTGCAGTTTCTCAATCTTACGTGCCACGTCATGGAATTGCAAAGTGGCTCCCTTATAGTCTGTTAGTGCATCAAGGTCCCAATGCTCAATGATGCTCTGTTGTATAAGTTGATTAAAACTGGGTACGTTTTCCATATTGTTTTCAATCATTTATATAAGTAGCGTTTAATACTTTTTTTCGGGGTCTTCTCAAATTCCTCCTCGCGAAGTTCGATAGTGTAGAGACGACTATAGGGTGGTAATATCTCGTTGAGTTGTTGGCGATTCTGCTCCATGACATTGAGCAGATCCTCATCTGAGAATCCCATTTCTTTCGCCTCGTCCATATCCGGATAGACCAGACCAACAAGATGATCACCACGTTGCACGATGATACACTCACTAACCATCGTCATAGAACCGAGCTTGTCCTCAATCTCTTCTGGATAGACATTTTGTCCGTTAGCACCTAAGAGCATGTTCTTAGAACGACCACGGATGAACACATGACCATCTAGCGACATCGTAGCAAGGTCACCGGTATGATACCATCCTTCCTCATCCAGTGCCTCACGAGTCGCTTCCTCATTCTTATAATATCCCAACATCACATTAGTGCCACGGGTGACTATCTCACCAGTGATATTTTGAGGGTCAGAAGATAGAATCTTCACTTCCATATGGTCTACTGCAGATCCGCAAGAACCAGATACAAAGTCGTGGTAGTCGCTATAGGTGATGAGTGGCGCACATTCTGTAGTACCGTAACCGACAGTGATAGGGAAGTCGATATCCTTCATGAATTTCTCGATCTCCTGATTCAGGGGAGCACCACCGACGATGACTTCGTATGCCTCTCCACCAAAGGCGGCGTATACCTCCTGGCAGATGCGTTCTTTCACTTTCTTGGAGACAACGGGCATCTGTAGCAGTAGTTTGATGGCGTTGTTCTGTATCTTTGGAAATACTCTCTTGCGAATAATCTTCTCAATAATCAGGGGAACGGCAACTACCAGATGGGGTCTTACCTCCTTGAATGCCTCCGCAATGATAGCGGGGGAGGGCAGTCGAGTGAGGAAGAAGAGATGGTAACCGGCACAGAAGGGGAAAAGGAATTCGATAGTCTGTCCATACATGTGTGCCATTGGCAGGATGCTCAGCATGCGACTGAACTTCGGCATGCGCATACCTAACTGTTTGATACAAAAGTCAACGTTACCCCATAAAGAACGGTAGGGTAGCATCACTCCTTTTGAGAAACCAGTTGTTCCACTGGTATAATTGAGCATACACAACTCCTCAGGATCATCAACATGCCAGTTGATATGCTCTGCACGGAATGCCATGGGGTATTTCTTGCCAAATAATTGGTTCAGGTGCTCACGAGCATCCATTAACTTGTCATTTCTACAGGTATGGAGGGAAAAGTCTGGTAGATTGAAAATACCCTCTAACTGCGGCATCTCTTTCGGGTCGATAATGTTTACTACATAGTCGCCCACAAATAGCAGCTTAGATTCCGAGTGATTAACGATGTTATGAATCTGTTCCCCGTTAAACTCATGAAGAATAGGTACGATGACGGCACCATATGTCAATGTGGCGAGATAAGCCACAGCCCAGTGAGCGGAGTTACGTCCACAAACGGCGATGCGGTCACCTTTTTCGATTCCCGCCGCTTCCATCATGATATGCAGCTTCTCTATCTTGCGGGCTACGTCATGATACTGTAACGTAGTTCCCTTATAGTCTGTCAGCGCGTCGAGTAGCCAGTTTTCCTTAATCGATTTGACGATATAGGAGTTAAAACTTGGTATGTCGTTCATTGCACAATTTTCAAAATTTTGTGCAAAGGTAATATCTTTCCTGCACAATTCCAAAAAAAATGTGCAGTATTTTACAGGTTAGGGTAAAATTAATAGTAAAAAGGGAAAATAGAACAAGTATTCCTTATAGTCTTATCACCTCGTCACAGAGTTCGCTGACTGTTTTGCGGTGGGTGATAAACAGCATGGTTTTCTCTTTACACATCGAGAAGAGTCGTTTGTATAGTTCTTGTTCTGTAGGTTCATCCAGACTGCTACTGATCTCGTCAAGCAACAGGATATTACCTTGGCAGAGCAGTCCACGGGCAATGGCGATACGTTGTGCTTGTCCCTCACTGAGTCCTTTGCCACGCTCACCTAATTCGGTATTGATACCTTGTGGCAGGTCGTTTACGAAATCGGCACAGGCGGTATGCAGTACTTCCTGTAGCTCTTCTTCTGTCGCGTCAGGTTTTGCGAGTTGCAGGTTATAACGGATACTCCCGCTCATCAGCGTATTCCCTTGTGGGACGAAGACGAAGTTAGGTCGTGTCTGGATACCTATCGTTTCTTCACCTTCTTGTTGATAGAGGATGATATGTCCTTCTGTGGGTTGGATAAAACCGAGTAGCAGTCGGAACAGAGTTGTCTTGCCAATACCCGTCTCTCCCATAATCGCCGTTTTCGTACCAGCTTTAAAGTTATGACTGAATTGGTTGACGACCATTCGGTCACCTGTGGCATAGTGGAACGATACGTTGTCGAAGCGGATGCCGGGAACTGCTTTCTTAGGTTTGTTACTTACACTGCTATGCTCTTGTTCTATCTGGTCTAACTCCTCCAGTCTGTCGATACTTGCTGTGGCATGGATGACAGCAGGTACCATATTCAGCATTTGCAGGATAGGGTGCTGTATCATGCCGACCAGTTGCAGGAAAGAGGTCATCACACCAAAGGTGATAGTACCGTTACGCAGTCCGAGACCTCCCCATACGAAAGCCAAAAGATATCCCAGTCCAAAGGCGCAACCCATGACAAGACGGGTAATAACGGTGAAGCGGGTACGTCGCATCACATTGCCTTGCAGTCGTTGTTGCATGGTATCCAGACGTTCCGTTACCCATTGCTCACTACCAAGTGAGCGCAGCACAGCATTGTGCTCCATGGTCTCCTGTACCTGCATTTGGATCTTACTCTCATCTTGTCGGATGTCGAGCGTCATCTGTCGCAGTTTACGGGCAATGAGTTTGCCGAAGATGATGGCAAGGGGGGTGAGTATTAATAAAGCCCATGCAAGACGGGCGTCAAACCAGCGCATCAACAGGAAGGCTCCACAGAGTTGTATCATAGTGATACCCATCTGTGGCAATGTGTCTGTCGTCACGGTACTTACCGTATCGATATCCTTGGCGAGTCGTGAGGTGATATCTCCCGAGTGTAGTGTCTTGTTGCCAAAGAGCTGGCGACGGAAGAGTTGACTGAAGATGTGGAGACGTAGCGTATTCGTCTGGCGTACATTAGCAGTGGTCGTCATATAGTAGTATATCTGTCGTAGCACGACACCGCCAACGACCGTCATAACCAGCCATATCACCATCTGCGTCACGTCCTCAGCAGAGCCGGTACGGATGGTTTTGTCGATGAACACACGGCTGAGCCATACCATCATCAGACCGAGTCCTACTTGCCCGATACCAATGATAATGCGTATCGCTGAGTTCCAGCGGATGCCTGACATGTTATGCCACAGCCATGTGACGTATTTCATTCAACGACTCCTTCTTTCTGCCACTGCTCTACGATAGTTGTCACATCTCGCAGTGCCGTCTCCTTTGTCACCTCGTATTCCTCACAGAGCTTTTCTGCTAATGCGTCGGCAGAAAAGTCACCCATGGCATCAGCCTGTTTCCACAACCATGCCGCTGTCTCATTGAGGGCAAGCAGTCTGCCGAAGTTGACAGCAGCAAGTCCCTCACCAGTGATGACATGCTCACCACATACCTCACGTAGTATAAATCCTTTTTTGATTCTCATAATCGTCTGTATATTGCTAATATATATCTTCTAATTGGTCGCAGATACCACCATAGCTTGGTGGCACGCAGACGCCATTTGCTGTATAAGTCATGTTGCTTGCCGTCAGCACTCACCACATGGGTGGCAGTGGCGCAGATGTCGTGTAGTTGACAGTGTTCCGTGCCGATGATGTTTCCGTCACCCATCAGGGTTACGTTGTCACCCTCTATTCGGATGATGCGGTGTACCACATACCGGCAGTTCTCGACCCAGGCAAGTACCACATCACCCACCTTGGGATTGACGGTCTTCTGGAGGATGACACTCTCCTTGCCGCCAATGATGAACGGCAGCATGCTGTTGCCCTTGACGGGTAGCGTCACACTCAATCCCTCTTTAGCCAAGCGGGTTGCCTCTTCTAATATCTCGTGGTCACTAATCATCTCTCAACTTTCATCTTTCAACTGCCTCCTGGCACACTTTTGCCGCCTCCTCATCGGGGAGACATTCCAGATACCAGACGGGTGTCGTCATGGCAAGGGTATTCTCTGTCTGATGCAGTCCGTCGGCAACTTGCTGGTCCCATCGCTTACCACTGATACTGGGTACCAGTGAGGCGTATGCCTCGATACCTTTCAGACGGCGTATCTTGTTATAGGGTGCCTGACTGAGCAGTACGATACCCCCCAAAGGATAACTGACATTACGGTAACAGGGTGTCTTACCACTCCAAGGACTACCATAGATGATTGCTGTATCATGCTGGATGCGTACTACCGGATTGTCGTCGTTCACCAATGCCGTACCCTCGATATGTTTCAGCCAAAGACGGGCATGGGTGCTCTTTCCCGTACCACTCTTACCCAAAAACATATACGCTTTCTCCTCGTGGCTCACGACAGCGGCATGAAACAATACCGTTTGATGGGGTGCTGTGGCAAGGGCATAGAGCACCATCAGTGCGTTATCGATGGCAAGTTTACGCCATTTCCCCGTCATGATGAGCCGTCCCTCGTGGTAGTCGTCAGGACATACCAGCCAGCCTGCCGTCTCGTATTGCCAACGGAACTCAAACACCGATTTGCCGTCGGCTGTCTTGCCACAGAAGATTTCCTGTCCTTCTTCCTCCTGACGTAACTCCTCCGTATAGTCGATACGCTCACCGTCCTCGACTTTCAGAATGAAGAGGGTAGTGTCTTTGTCGCAACGGAACGGCTCATAGTTCTGCATCAGTGCGAAGTCCTCCTCGGCAGTCTGTACGCCATACACATGGTCGGCAACCTTATAATATTTTGTCTCAGTCATCATGCTTTCCTGTTTTTGTCGGCAAAGGTACAAATAAGTGAGTAAAGAACAAAATAAATCTATTGTTTTTCTTTCGAAAGCGGTTTGCTTTCGGCTATAGCCGTTCAGTTGATTGGCTGGAGCCGAACGGTTGAAAGGATGCCACATTACCCCTCGAAGGACGGCACTAATACCCCAACAACGGTCATCGGCTACCCCTACGGAAGGCATCTCTAACTGCGATTGGAGGTATCGGAATCAAAAAGAGCATCCTGCTTTGTCAGGATGCTCTCTGGATATAGATATAGAACGGATTATTCTTCCAAAGTGCTCAACCATTCTTCGAGACTGAGTTCGAGCACTACGTTGCCCTCGTCGTCCAATGGAGGATTGTCATAGGGGATACCCGTGTTGACTCTCATCCAGTTCGACCAACCGGTGGACTTGTCGAAGATGGTGGTGCAATAGGTAGCCTTCCAGTTTTTGTAGGCTGCGCCCTTGCTGCCCTTTTCGTCGTAGTTAGTGACATAAAGGACGTTTACCTCTTGATCTTTACTCCATTCTGAGTAATAGTTCAGGCCGTTCTCCAGGAAGTAGTCGTTGTAGTATAGGTTATTCACCTCTCCCTGACCACCTTTGATGTAGGTCATGATGACGCCCTGCTTCTGCACATCCTTACTGCCGTTCGTGACCCTTGAGAAATCAAGACGGCTGCTGGTGAAGCCGAGGGTTACGCTATACGTCAGGCTGTATGGCGTGCCTATCTTCTCAGTATTGCTGATGTAGTTATACTCCTGGTGAGCCACCTGGCATGCCCTGAGGTCGGAAATAGCCTTGTCGGCAAGCGTCTTGAAATCGTTGTCGCCAGGTAAAGCGTACTTCTTCAGGTGCTCGAGATAGGAGCCCATGTCGTAAAGCGGTTTGTTGTTGGTGTACTGATAAGTCAAACTTGCTGCTTCTGTATAATCATCTTGCTTAGCAGTAAGGGTAGCCTCAGGAATCTTAGACAGATAATCAGCCACGGCCTTGATGCTGGCATAGGCTGTGGGCAGTTTGCTCAGGTCGGTCAGCGTATAGTCCATGTTCCTGTCCTTAGGTTTCGGCGACTTCTTATAGGCATTCTCCATATATGTCGTAATGTCGGCTACAAACTGCTTGGCTCCGTCCAAATAGTTGCCTTTGTTGAGAGCGGTCGACAAATCGGTGCATAGCATGGACAGCGGTGACTGGATGACGGAGTGACCCGAGGCGAAGACGTAGTCGACCAGTTTGGTATCCTGCAGTTCGCCCAGCACCTCGAGGTTGCTCATCAGGCAGCAGTCGAAGAACACCATGTCGATCTTCTTGTTCACCGACTTGATGGCGGTGGCAATCTCGGTAGGCGACATGCAGGGTGAGCCTTTAATATTCTCGTCGTACATCACGCCGCGCATCTGGTTGCTGCCAGCTTTGCTCTTGTCGTAGTCTTTGGTAATGCTATAGCCACCGCCGTGGTCGCCGAATGCCAATACGTAGACTTTGGCATCGGGTACCTGCTGTCTGCACCAATTCATGAACGAAACCAGATTCTGCGGTTCGTACATCTTGTAGGTGCCGTCGCCCAACTTCATGTCGGCAGTGAGCAGGAATGGCTTTTCCTGCCCGCTGGAGTTCCCATACTTTGTATTGAGCGTGGTTGCGTTAGCCTCAAAGCGGTAGGCGCATCCGTAGTCACCACTCATGGCATAATTGTTGCTATAACTTGAATGGCGCTCCTTGGAATACTTGAACTGTACGAAGGTACGGACATTTGCGTGCTTATCCTGCTCCTTGACAACGTTAGAAAGCGCAATCTCGGTGTCATCATCCAGATTAGCGCCACCGATGCCGTAATACATGAGTACAATGTCGCACTTCTGGGTTCCGGGTGTTGTGCCGCCACCAGGTGTTGTGCCACCATCGGCTACAGGGTCGTCATCACCGCAGGCGGTGAACGTCAAGCCAGCCAACAGCATGGTTGTAAAAAACAAAATTTTCTTCATTGTTGTGTTTGTAATTTAATTAATAAAAAAGGTGAATTATTTAATCAATATCTTGCGGCCGTTGACGATGAATACGCCGCCGCGGGCCTTGAATTTTTTAATTATCTAGTTTAATGCAGCAAAGATAATAATTTGTCACGAAACGACAAAGTATTTTCTATAAATTATCAGTACTATCTATGAACAATAAAGGAGCACCCGATATTCGGATGCTCCTTTGATGATAGATAGGATAGGGGATTACTCCTCGCTCCAGTTCTCTTGAGTCTTACGAACATAACTCTTGTAACGGAGTTGTGCCATCTTCTGTGCCTCTGCGAAGAGTTCCTCCGCCTCGTTAGGATAAGCCTTCTTCACTGACAGGTAACGAACCTCGCCCAGCAGGAAGTCGTGGAAGTTCTCCCAGTTAGGCTCCTTAGAGTCGAGTGAGAACGGATTCTTTCCTTCCTCAGCAAGTGCCGGGTTGAAGCGCCACAGGTGCCAGTAACCGCACTCGACAGCCTTCTTCTCCTCAGCCTGGCTCTTACCCATGCCGCCCTTGGCCTTCAGACCGTGGTTGATACATGGGGCATAGGCGATGATGATAGAAGGTCCGTGCCATGCCTCTGCCTCGCGGATAGCCTTCAGGGTCTGAGCGTGGTCAGCACCCATAGCGATCTGAGCGACATAGACGTAGCCATAAGTGGTGGCAATCATACCGAGGTCCTTCTTGCGGATGCGCTTACCCTGAGCAGCGAACTGAGCGATAGCGCCGAGTGGAGTAGCCTTAGAAGCCTGACCACCAGTGTTAGAGTAAACCTCAGTATCGAGCACGAGGATGTTCACATCCTCACCAGAAGCAATCACGTGGTCGAGACCGCCGTAACCGATGTCGTAAGAAGCACCGTCGCCACCGATGATCCACTGTGAGCGCTTGGCCAGATGAGCCTTGCCCTCAAGGAGTTCACTCTCCAGTGCACAGCCACGGCATGGGCAGATCTTGCTGCCTGCTGCCTTGGCCTCCTCGGCTTCCTTCAGTTTCTGTGCAGCCACCTCGGTACCATACAATTCCTTGCCTTGGCCCTGCCAGAAGGCGATGGCTCCGTCGATGGGCAGAATGGCCTTCTCGAGGGCAGCGATGAAGTCGTCGGTAGCCTGACGGTTGGCGGTTGAGTCGTCGTAGGTGTCAAGCCATTTCTGCGTGGCCTCGCGCATCCAGTCATAGACTGTGGTCTTTACCAGTTCCTCAGCCTTCTCGCGCAGGATTCCACGCATCTTCTTGTGACCCAGTTGCATACCGAGACCGAACTCGCAGAAGTCCTCGAACAGGGAGTTGTTGAAGCATGGGCCCTGGCCCTTCTCGTTCTTCGTGTAAGGCGTAGAAGGAATAGAAGCGGAGTAGATAGAAGAGCAACCTGTAGCGTTGGCAATCATCTGACGGTCACCGAACAACTGAGAGATCAGTTTCACGTAAGGAGTCTCACCGCAACCAGAGCAAGCGCCAGAGAACTCGAACAGCGGCTGTGCGAACTGTGAGAATTAGCCAAATTTAATTAAGATTTTAACAGAAATGATATAAAACTCATAGAAAATATGTAACTTTGCACCAAACTTAAAAAGAAATATGGAATTCTACGATGTATCAGATTGGCTTGTAACTTCCGTCTCTTCTACCAAAGGGACGAGGGACAAACTTGTCTTGATAAAGCCTCAGACAGAAGACACATATTTCTTGAAATTTCCTATGATACGAGAAAAACGAGACTATACACCAGAGAACTGGTCGGAGATACTTGCTGGGTCAGCGGATTTGTCCGGTTGGCAGTAGCATGCTAATCAAGAATAAAGTGTTGCCAGTCTGTACATGAAGAACTTGATGTCGCCCACACCTCTGAAC
>CAJONQ010000016.1 GCA_905235835.1 uncultured Prevotella sp. | reverse complement strand
CTATATGTTGTTTAAGAATCATGAGGATATCCGACAGAAATATATTGAGCGTTTCCAGTATGTGCTGGTGGATGAGTATCAAGATACCAATTACGCACAAAAAGAAATATTATTGTATTTGTTTGATAAAAGCAAGAATAATATTTGTGCTGTTGGTGATGACGCACAGAGTATCTATAGTTTCCGAGGTGCCCAAATAGATAATATTCTTGGTTTCTCAAAGGAATTTGTTGGAACTCAAATATTTTTAGATATTAATTATCGATCTACAAAGAATATTATTAATGCGGCAAATAGTCTAATAATGAAGAATAGTTTTCGCATTACTGACAAACCGACTATCCAGGGTGTAAAAGAGGATGGAGACTATTTGACTCTTAAGCCTGCCTATAGCGACAAGGAGGAAGCTATCATAGTATGTAATGATATTAAGCGTATCAAGCGACAAGACCAGTGTCGTTATAGTGATTTCGCTATTCTGTATCGTACCAATTCACAGAGCCGTTCGTTTGAGGAACAGATGCGAAAAGACGGTATTCCTTATCGTATCTATGGTGGATTGAGCTTTTATCAGCGTAAGGAGATTAAGGATGTGATAGCTTATTATAGGGTGGTTTCTAATCCCAATGATGAAGAGGCACTGCGACGTATCATCAACTATCCGACACGAGGTATTGGCGATACGACCGTCAACAAAATCGTAGAGGTGGCAAATACCCATGGTGTAAGTCTCTGGACGGTCATCTGCCAACCAATGGTCTTCCAACTTTCTTTATCAAAAGGTACAGCCGCCAAGATCGAGGCTTTCCGTCAGTTAATAGAAGGATGGGCTGCTCGTATAGATAAGGAAGATGCTTACGAGTTGGGACACTCTATTATTATGGAGAGTGGTATCAGTAAGGAGATTTATAGCTCTAATAATCCTGAGGACTTATCTCGTCAGGAGAACTTGGAGGAGTTTCTGGGTGGTATGCAGGATTTTGTGGAAGGAAGGAAAGAGGAAGGTATGGAAGACCAGATATGTCTTTCAGATTTCTTACAAGAAGTCGCCTTATTGACAGACCTTGATAGTGATAATGGTGATGCGGATGATAAAGTGACCTTGATGACGATCCATAGTGCTAAAGGCTTGGAGTTTCCGACAGTCTTTGTCGTTGGACTGGAAGAGAATATCTTCCCATCTCCTATGTGTACCAATTCCATGCGTGAGTTAGAGGAGGAGCGTCGACTGTTGTATGTGGCGATTACCCGTGCAGAGAAACATTGTATATTGACCTGTGCCCAGAATCGCTGGCGTTATGGGAAAATGGAATATGACACACCCTCGCGTTTCATTAGAGATATAGACCCCGGGCTGTTGCATGTGGAATCGGAAAGAGGGGGAGGAGTTGTGGCATCATCTATTGCCAAACACCCAGCATCACGAATGCAGAATCCGCGTCCAGTCGCTACACAGTTTATTGCCGATCCCAAACCTCGGTTAGTACCTGTTCGACAGGAAGCCCCAAGACCTCAGTCCGCTATAGGTAATATAGGACTGAAAGAAGGTAATGTGATTGAGCATCAGCGTTTTGGAGTAGGCACAGTGATAAAGGTTGAAGGAACTGGTGAGAATACCAAAGCAACTGTTGAGTTCAAGAATGCCGGAACCAAACAGCTATTGCTGAAATTCGCAAAATATACGATTATTGGATGAAATAATATTATAAAGCATCATCTTCCGGACGTTCAGGAAGATGATGCTTTATCTTTGGAAGATGCTTTTTCTTACGAAGGTAAGCAGCTTTGCGGACTTCATAATCCGCAAAGTGTTTCTCCAAGAAATTGTCAGCCATGCTACTTGTTCTTGTTATAAATCACACTAATCTGAATCGGGGCGTGTGGATTGTCTGGTCCACCAACAAGTCGGGAGCTGGTTATCGACATCTCGTTATTCACAGCACTAATTGTTGATGTTGTCGTATTATAGGACGTCGATGTTGCTGTAGATGTCTGAACTGGAATCAAAACGACCTTGTTCCAATTAGGATGCTCTGTGGTATAGTTGGTTCCACCTACTATCTTCCTCTCATATAATACATTGATTAATGTAGAGATGTTATTGAAAGTATATGAATTATACGAGGAGTTCAAAGTTGCCAAATAAGAAGTCACATTGTCTGGTGTCTGATGCTTCTCAAAGAAACCAGTGAGACTGTCTTTGGGAACCATCAAAAGGGTGGTGGGGTCTTTCAGAAGCTTCTCAGCCAATTCTGTTTTATCATTCATCTTATGGAAGACCACCTTTGCTGATGATAATGTGTCAGTCTCGTGGTTCAGCTTAATATCGTCAATGGGAAGTGTTACTTCAGTATATATACCTGCAGGAGTCTTTAAATAGGTACAATTCGTTTCTGCCGCCATTTCTGAGATACGAGTCTCGTCATTGGTGATATGAGTGGTCTGTAATACCTCCTCAGTACTATAGAAAAGAGAACTGTCATAATAACCAACAGTCTCTTCTTTGTCCGTATATAGATAAAATACAGCGATGCGAGTGGCAACAATCTCAGACATTACACCTACACCATCTGTCGTTTTGAAGTAGAAGCCGGGGAAAACCTTCTTTGTGAAGGTCTGCGAGTTCTTGAAATACTCAGGATGATCGTAATAAGTACGTAACAGATAAGTACCAAAATTATTGTATTTGACATTGTTCTTGTCAATATAGGGCTTGTCTAAAACAATATTGATCGTCAATTCACCATTAGTGGCATCTGCTTTTCTGGTACTATCATTGTCTTGCATATTCGTAATGCTGTACATAATATTTTGTTTGATACCATCCGCTCTAAGATAGCCTTCTGCCTCTGGGTCAAAGTTGGTATAATAGTTCTTTCCATCTTCCACAGGTCTGTCTAACTCGTACATAGTCATTTTCATGGCAGCTAATGAGTCACCAATAAACTTATTCAGAATAAGTGTTACAACACAAGAGTCTGACATTGCCTTATCGTTTTCGTCTCGGCTAAGCACATATTTATCCGGAACGAAGAGACTGTCTTTGACATTCTCCAAAACAGCAAACTGTGTCATGTAGTCCGCTGTGATATAGGCACTGGTCTCTGGGTCTTTGATACGTCCTAGATAGGTGTAATTACTATGTGATAGTACAGCGTCAATGGCTATGGATCTAGTAGTGACGTCAAAAGTGTCAGTCTCAATAGTAAACAAGTCCACATTACTTGTCAATGTCTTACCAACTCCTACGGTATCCTCATCACATGAAGAGATTGTAATCATCATCAAAGCTACAATCCCTGCCAATAGTATTCTTTTCATCATTGAAGTATTTAAATCTTAATGATATTATCCTTTTTAATCAGTTTATTCTGTACAAATCTGGTTGTAGAACTCCTCATACGCAGGACCAAAATCGTCACCAGGGAAAGCCAGGGTCGGAATGTTATTCGATTGTGCGTGTTTTAATAACTTTTCGTTAATGTCTTTGTGGGCAGCTATCACACCATCGCTATAATCAATGGCGAGTTTACCTAACTCCTCAAAATCAAAGTTGTCATTGTATTTATCCAGCAAGTCTGCTTTCGCCTCTCGGAACTCGACACATTTCTTGAAGTTTGTTCCAAAGTCAGAATTCAAACTCTTGGTAAAGAGTGACGTAATCACTTTCGTATTGGCAAACGAGGGCTCTTCATGATAAGCCGTTTTGATATACAGAGGAACAACAGCGCCCATCCATCCCTGAACATGAATAATATCAGGAACCCAGCGTAGTTTCTTGACTGTCTCAAGAACGCCACGAGCAAAGAAAATCGCACGCTCACCGTTGTCGGGATAGTCTTCACCCTTCTCATCAACAATCATCTGACGTTTAGAGAAGTAATCCTCATTGTCGATAAAATACACCTGAATACGGGTCTGGACAATAGATGCCACCTTAATAATAAGGGGGTGGTCTGTATCGTCAATGATCAAATTCATCCCAGAAAGACGAATAACCTCATGTAATTGTCCACGACGCTCGTTAATCGTACCCCATTTGGGCATAAACGTGCGAATTTCGTGTCCGTTCTCCTGCATGACCTGCGGAAGAGCTTTTCCCATCAGTGAGAGCTCACTGTCGGGAACATAAGGAACAATCTCTTGGTTGATGAACAATATCTTCTTTGCCATATTGGTATATTTTAACCATGCAAAGGTACGAAAAATAATTCACAAAACGGCAGAATCGTGCATATTTAAGGATTTTTAGTCACGAATTTGGCATATTTTTACGATATTTTTTCCTTATTTGCCAAAAATGTTGTTATTTTGCATCCGATTTGTATACAACCGATAAGAGAAAGATGAAAGTATTCAATAGGATTGTTGACCTTCAGAACCAGCTTTTTGAAGATCGCAAGCAAGGAAAAGAAATAGGTTTAGTTCCTACCATGGGAGCTTTACATGAAGGACATGCCTCACTGGTAAAGCGGAGCGTGAAAGAGAATGGGATAACTGTTGTTTCCGTTTTTGTCAACCCGACTCAGTTTAACGACAAGAATGATTTGAAGAACTATCCACGTACACTGGATGCGGATTGTGAGTTGTTAGACCAATGTGGTGCGGATTATGTGCTTGCTCCCTCTGTAGAGGAGATGTATCCTGTACCAGATACTCGCCAGTTTGAATATCCTCCCGTTTCTACGGTGATGGAGGGTGCTCATCGCCCAGGTCACTTCAATGGAGTTTGTCAGGTCGTTAGCCGTTTGTTCTATATCGTCAAGCCAACCCGTGCTTATTTTGGTGAGAAAGACTGGCAGCAGATTGCTGTTGTTAAAGCCATGGTCCGTCACCTCGGCTTGGGTGTTCAGATGGTAGAGTGTGACATCGTCCGTGATAAGGACGGACTGGCAAAAAGTTCTCGTAATACCTTGCTTTCACCAGATGAAAGAGCAATAGCTCCGAATATCTATAAAGCCTTGAAGGCGAGTCTTAAATACGCTGAAACACATACAGTTAAGGAGACTCACGATAAGGTCGTTAGTGATATTAATAAGGTGGAGGGATTGGATGTCGAGTATTTCTCTATTGTAGATGGAAACACCTTGCAGGATATCGACAACTGGGAGGATTCTCCGTATGTTGTGGGATGTATTACCGTCTATTGTGGTAAGACCCCCATCCGTTTAATTGACCATATTAAATACAAGGCGCTATGATGATAGAAGTAATGAAGTCGAAGTTGCATTGCGTGACTGTAACGGAAGCCAACCTCCACTATATGGGGAGCATTACCATTGATGAGGATTTGATGGATGCCGCTAATCTCATCGCAGGTGAGAAGGTGCAGGTCCTCGATAATGATAATGGGGAGCGTTTCGAGACCTATATCATCAAAGGCGAGCGGGGCAGTGGTTGTATCTGTCTGAATGGTGCCGCCGCCCGCAAGGTGTTGCCAGGTGATACCGTTATTATCATCTCCTATGCTTTGATGGACTTTGAGGAGGCGAAGACGTTCCAGCCTACCGTCGTGTTCCCCAAAGCAGGTAACCGTCTATAGCAGAATAGAACCCCTTCTTTCACTGGTCGACTCCAGTCGACAAGGTTGCTGACTCTAAGTCAACAGGTGCGCTGGCAGTGCCGAGAGATTCTTTAGAAAGAAAAAAGAGGATGCGAACGCATCCTCTTTCCTTATTGTCACGTCAAGATGTTTACTCAATGACAACCAGTGGATCGTCTTCCATGACAGTCTGTCCTGGTTTCACACAGATAGCGGTAATCTTACCGTCTTTCTCTGCCTCAATGTTGTTAGCCATCTTCATCGCCTCCAGAACAACGACCGTATCGCCAGCCTTGACCTCGTCACCTTCGTTGACACAGATCTCTGTGATAACACCAGGCAGGGGAGCCTTGACAGCATTACCAGAAGCAATAGCACCAGCGGCATTACCAGATTCATTAGAGTCACTGGTAGAGCTTGACGTATTAGCAACGGGTCGTACTACCACCTTTTTCTCCTCTACAGGTTCTGGTTCCATTTCCACCTTGTATTCCTCACCGTTAACGGTGACAGTGGCAATGTTCTCTGCGATATCACCGATAGCAACCTCGTATTTGTTACCGTTGATAGTATACTTATATTCCTTTTTCATAATAATCTCGTTTTATGGATGTTCTGTCATAGTTTGAGCATAGCCGTTCCACTGAGTCTGCTTCTCCTGAATAGTGATGATACCAGGCTCTTTGTCGTGAACGTTATTCCCTTTGAACTCATGAAGAGCAAGGGCTATAGCTGCATATACTTCATTCTTCATATACGGAGATATTATTACATTGGAATATTACCATGCTTCTTAGCTGGCAGGGCATCACGCTTAGTGGCAAGCTGTGCCAGTGCGCGACAGATGCGGAAACGAGTGTTGCGTGGCTCAATCACATCATCAATATAACCGTATTTAGCGGCCTGATAAGGATTGGCGAAGAGCTCGTTGTACTCCTCTTCCTTCTCTGCGATGAATGCCTTTACATCCTCACCAGCTTCCTTCTTTGCCTTTGCCTCCTTCGCATAGAGTACGGCAGCGGCACCAGAAGCACCCATTACTGCGATCTCTGCAGAGGGCCATGCGTAGTTGAGGTCGGTGTGCAACTGCTTGGAACCCATCACGATGTGTGAGCCACCGTATGACTTACGCAGGGTAACGGTGATCTTGGGCACGGTAGCTTCTCCGTAAGCATAGAGCAACTGAGCACCATGCAGGATGACGGCGTTATACTCCTGACCTGTACCTGGCAAGAATCCTGGTACGTCAACAAGTGATACGATAGGGATGTTGAAAGCGTCACAGAAGCGGACGAAACGAGCACCCTTACGAGAGGCGTTCACGTCAAGCACACCAGCATAGCATGAAGGCTGGTTAGCCACAATACCTACACTTTGACCATTGAAACGGGCGAAACCAACAATGATGTTCTTGGCAAACTTAGGCTGTACCTCGAAGAACTCATTATCATCGACGATAGCACTGATTACCTTATACATATCGTATGCCTCGTTGGGGTTCTCTGGGATAATCTCGTTCAGAGAGTCCTCCAGGCGGTCGATGGGGTCTGTGCACTGCTTGCGAGGAGCCAGCTCCATATTATTAGAAGGAATATAGCTCAACAGAGTCTTCAGCATCTCAACAGCCTCTTCCTCAGTCTTGGCGGTGAAATGGGTCACACCACTCTTAGAGGCGTGAACACTGGCACCACCTAGATGCTCCTGGTCAATATCCTCACCAGTAACAGTCTTTACTACTTTAGGACCAGTCAGGAACATATATGACGTTCCCTCCATCATCAGGGTGAAGTCGGTAAGGGCAGGGGAGTAAACGGCTCCACCGGCGCAAGGACCAAAGATACCGGAAATCTGTGGAATCACACCAGATGCAAGGATGTTACGCTCAAAGATCTCAGCATATCCTGCAAGGGCATTGATACCTTCCTGAATACGGGCACCACCTGAGTCATTAATACCAATCACAGGGGCTCCCATCTTCATTGCCATATCCATCACCTTACAAATCTTCTGGCTCATCGTCTCTGACAGAGAACCAGCATGTACGGTGAAGTCCTGTGCGAAGATGAATACCAGACGACCGTCAATGGTACCGCTACCTGCTACGACACCATCACCAAGGAACTGCTTCTTCTCCATGCCAAAGTTATGGCAACGATGTTCCTTGAACATATCGTATTCCTCAAACGAGCCCTTGTCAAGTAACATCTCGATGCGTTCACGGGCAGTATATTTTCCTTTGTCGTGCTGTTTCTGAATAGCTTTCTCACCACCACCGAGGCGAGCCTGCTCGCGCTTCTCAATAAGCTGCTTGATTTTCTCTAATTGCTTACTCATTGTTGTTTTGTCTTATTAATGTTCACAAAGTTCTGTTAATACTCCTGCTGTTGATTTGGGATGCAGGAAGGCGATGTTCAGGTTCTCAGCACCCTTACGAGGCTTCTCGTCAATCAGACGAACACCCTTTTCGCTGACCTCAGCCAGTGCGTTAGCAACACCATCCTCAATGCAGAAAGCCACATGGTGTACACCCTTGTTGCCTTTGTCAATCCACTTTTGAATAGTGCTCTCAGGAGATGTTGGCTCCAGGAGTTCGAGTTTAACCTCACCGCACTTCAAGAAGGCAGTCTTTACTTTCTGATCCTCTACCGTTTCAACGGCATAGCACTTCAGCCCCAGTACATTCTCAAAGAATGGCAGGCTCTCTTCAATGCTCTGGACTGCGATGCCCAGATGCTCAATGTGTGAAATCTTCATATTGTATAAAATTGAGTTTTAAATTACTGAAGTGCAAAGGTACAACTTTTAAATGAGAATATTGCATCTGACCTTGATAATTAACGCTAATTAAAACTCAACAATCACTTTTCCGTTGATTTGTCTTCCTGTTAAATAGTTTGGAACGGCATATTGCTGGTTGGTTACGTCTGTCACCCAATAATAACTATTGACATTGGAGATGCCGAGGATGTTGAGTCCTTCCAAACTCAGCCAGATACGTCGTAGACCGAAATTACTACGATCTTCTTTATGGTAAGCAAGGAAACTCATACCGATATCGGCACGTTTATAAGCAGGAGCACGGAACTGTTGGTATTCCAGTCCACGGTGCGGGGCACCGAAGGGCAGTCCGTCGGCAATAGCAAGACGCAATGTCATCTTCCAACGTTCTGTGCCAGGGAAATAGTCGGTAAAATGCAGATTGATACCCCATCGCTGGTCTGTAGGCATAGGGATACTGACACCATTGATTTTCTGTCGGGTGCTCATCACAGAGAAGGTCAACCAAGAGTCGGTGCCTGGTACGAACTCTCCATATAGTTTCAGGTCCAGTCCTGCCGCATAGCCTTTCGCAAGGTTCTCACCATAGTACACTACTTTCATGTTCTGTACATTGTAGGGCACGAGGTTGTTCATGATCTTGTAATATGCCTCTGCTGTAAAGCGGAAAGGACGGTTTGCCATGCGGAATCTGTAATCGAAAGCACCCACAATATGAATAGAACGCTGACTCTTGATATCGTTGTTCAAGGTCACAATGGTTCTTCCATTAATCGTCGTGGTATCACGTAATTCCTTATAGAATGGTGCCTGATAATATAGTCCTGTGGAGAGACGGAAGGTCATGTTCTCATTGAAGCCGGGTATCATCGCCAGTGAGACACGTGGTGAGATAATCGTCTCTTTGTTATAACTCCAGTTGGCGAGTCTCACACCCATATTCAGCGTCCACAGGTTAGGCTTCTCCGCATTACCAGTCTGGAAGCGATAGGTGTCTTGTAGATATGCTTCCAGTCGGGTTGAAGACATCTCTTGTTTGGAAGCGAGGGAGTAAATCATGTCCAATCGCTTTCCCGTATGGGGAATACTATATCCACTGGAGTCACGCATCTCATACTCTCTGGCATTCTCCTCAATCTCCTCCCATTTCATGGTCAGACCACCTTCTATGTCATGACGCTTTGCTTTGTGGTTGACAGTCAGCTTTGCACTTGCCACATTAGCAGTGAGATAGTTACGGGCATGCTCCATATAGGTTCCAACACCTAAATTCTCTGAGGTCTGTGTGTCATCCAGCCAGTATTGTCCTTGGATGTCGTAAGTCTCCTGTTCCTTTGTATGGAAGGCGGCAGCTTGCAGCTTCACATGTGTCTTCTCTGTGGGGTGATAGGTGATTGCCGCAGTACCAAACAAAGTACGGAAAATATCCTTCTCTTGTCCGTCGAAATAGACCTTGAATGATTTCACGTCCTGCATGGTGCCGAAGGAGGTCTCCCTGTCACTGGGGGAGAAATTGTAATGGTTTTCAGAGATAGTACCAATGACCTCTAAGTCCCATCGCTTGTTAGGATGCCACGTGATATAGGTCTGATAGTCGAGGAAGTTGGGCTTGTACTCACCCTTTGTTTCCAAGGAGCCTAATAGGTAGCGGTTCGTTTTATAGCGCACACCATGACTCATTGAGAACTTCTTGTTGCCATAGCCGACAAAGACGCTTCCACCTAAAAGGGAAGCTTGGATATTACCTTCTAATCGGGTGGGCTTTCGATATTGGATATCTAAAGCACTAGACATCTTGTCACCATATTTCGCTTCAAAGCCACCAGACGAGAAACCAATCTTCTCTACCATGTCGCTGTTAATGACAGACAGTCCTTCCTGCTGACCGCTACGGATGAGTAGGGGACGATATACCTCTGTGCCATTGATATAGACGGAGTTCTCGTCGAAGGAGCCACCACGAACATTATATTGGCTTGACAATTCATTATGGGTCGATACACCAGCCTGTTGCTGTACCAATTCCTCTACAGCGTTACCTGTTGTTGAAGGGGTGTTCCTAAGGTTTTTGGTGTCCAGTTGTTCTGTGCCTGTCGTCTGTCTGCGCTTCTCTGTCACCACCACCTCGTCGAGTTCCTTCATCGGATACAGGGTGATCATCAGTCGTTGTTTACCTTTCGGATTGCGAAGCACACGGGTACGAGTCTGGAAACCTATCATCGAGAATTTAACGACGACGGAATCTGCTGATTTCAGGTTCAGCGAGTATTCACCTTTGAGGTTTGCTACTGTCACTGCCCCTTGTTCCAGACAGCTCACAGTGGCAAGCTCAATAGCATTCCCTTCCTCGTCGCTTACCACGCCAGAGAGGGTAAACGACTGTGCATGCAGCATCATGCTACCAAAGAGTAGCATACATAGTGTCAGAATATGATATTGTCGACTCATACTCCTATATAACGCATGAAAAAGGAATTTATTACATTATTCTCTCCACCACCATGAAGCAAAGGCATTGACCCAGCGAATGCTGATGCGGAACCAGCGGAAAGCGGTCACCTCCTTACCACCGAAACTGAGAATGAAATCACGATATAGATTGCGACGGAAGGGTAGACCTACGTCTACGAAACGGAAATGTTTCATTCCCTCAGCATGAGCATGTTTCATCGCATTCCATATCGTAGTGGCATTAGGATGTAACATGGCGAAACTCTTTCTCCTTGATGCGGAATACCAGAGGTACATATCCCCGTCAGAATATACACAGGCGCAACAGCCAATCACTATCTCATGGAATTTGGTGATAAACAGACGGCATCGCTGACTGTCCATCATCCCTCGGAAGAAATCGTCTGCGGGCAGATAGCGTCGTGGCTTTAACCAGTTATGGCGACGCAATAGTTTGGAAAACTCTCTAAACTCCTCGTCAGTCTCTACCACTTTGGTGATGGCTCCACGTTCCCGAGCCGCTTCGACGCGTCTCATCTGCCGTTCTGTGATACGTTCTTCTGGGGTACGGGAATGCAGTGAGTTGTGGATATTCATCCATTTCACATGGAAGAATCCCAGGTGTCTTAGTTCTTTATATCCGAACATTTTATGGGTGAAATGACTGAACTCAATGTATAATGCCTTGTTTTGCATCCGTTCAGTGATTGCTTCTGCCATCAGTCCGAAGAGTTGTTGTTCGTTATGCTCTCCATCCTTGAGATGATAGACACCTTCGCCCATCACTCTGACATTTATATATAAATAAGGTGGAAGCCACGACCTCCTGTAATAGATGATGGCAAGCATGTGAGCCACCACGATACCATCCTGTGTAACCGTCGCCATCAAAGGCTTCTGTCGAGGTGTACGCTCGCAGAGCTCCATCAGTTCCGGACTGTGGAAATAGTTGCCTTCTGGAATGGTTGGCAATTCTTTGGCATGCTCATAAATGGTGACTTTCAACTCTCTCATGGGGTGTAAAGTTACGAAGTTTAAAGATAAAAACCAAATTAATTTGGGAAATTCATCATAAATACTTATATTTGCACCGTCAAACCTCAATCATGAACACTTATGAGACGAATACTTTTTTCTTTTTGCCTGTTCTTCGTGAGCAGTTTACTCTGGGCACAGAATGAGTTGATCGTGTGTTATGCCACCTCCGATGATGGTTTTCTGAATGTCCGTTCCATGCCTTCCAGTAAGGCTGATGTGCTGACCACACTCCCTTTGGCATTCCATGGATTAGGACGTGGCATCCTGTTGGAGTATGGTAAGCGATGGAGCAAGGTAAGGGTTGAGAATATTGTTGGCTGGGTATATACCAAGTATATGGGTACACAGGGTTGGTATACCCGTAATGGACAGCCTAAACTGGTAGCAAAGAAAGAGATAACGTCATTATATACTGACAATTATGCTGATGAAGGTCCCAAGTATGTTCCTTATGGCTTTGTGGAGAAAGGCACTATCATCGCCGACGAGTATGAACTGCTGGAGGACGGTTATTACGTCCTCAAGACAGGTCACGACTATCTCTTTATCAATAAGGACGACGTTATCGTGGAATAAAGTCTTTTAAGACTTCCTCCATCGTATCCAGCACTTCTTGCTCTGTCAACAGGTTGAAGTCTCCCATGATGGTATTCTTCATGGATGAGGCTGTCAGTGCGTAGTTCAGATGTTTCTGATGCTCACCATGCCAACGGAAGTGGGCATGCATATAGGCAGCAATGAAGGCATCGCCAACACCTATCGGGTCGAGGACGGGGTTGATGTCTACAATACCAGTATGGTATAACTTGCCGTCAGCAAAGAGAACTCCTGTCAATAGGTGATGACTTGCCGACAATACATTGCGGATGCCCATAATGAAATACCTGCCTTTTGGCTGCATCTCCTGTGTTCGCTCAAAATACTTTCTGTAAGCTTCTACATCTAACTCATACGAAGTGTCCTTGGCATCAAAGAGTGGGGGTGTCATCCCTGTCATGAGTTTCCATTCACCAGTGTCACCAAACACGATATGACAGGTTTTGAGTGCAGGTAACATGATGTCACGAGCTTCTTGTCCGTATTTCCATAAATTCTTCCGATAGTTGATGTCGCAGGAGATGCAAAGCCCCTTTCGCTGAGCCTCGTCGAGTCCGTCTAAGGTTGCATCTCTGGCTCCCTCCGAAAGACCGCAGGTGATACCCGTCCAATGGAAGACATCAGCATCTTTCAGGATATCCTTCCAATCAATCATATGAGGACGTAATGTCATCATCGACGAGTGCTCACGATCGTAGGAGATGGTCGAACCACGAAGCGATGCTGCCTGCTCGTAGAAATATTTGCCTACTCTAGAACCACCCCAAAGGATATGGTTCGTGCCTACTTGATAGCGTCGCAGCTCATTGCGACAAGCTATTCCCAGCATGTTGTTCGGCAGACGGGTCACATACTCTACGTCATTACCCATCATGGCAAGCGATACTGCAACATTTGCCTCACTGCCTCCATAGAAACCGTCAATCTTATTACCTTGTATGATACGTTGGTAGTTGGGGCGTGTCATGCGTAGCATGATCTCGCCCATCGTTATGAATTTCATCTTTTTCTCCATCCTTTTTGTCCTTGAAGCGATTCTTCTAAAGTATATAATAAAAGAGGATACGATGGTGCATCCTCTTTTATTTATTCATCTCCTTATTGCATTATGCAAATGGATTCTCGGTGGGATAGTAGTCTCCCTTCGGGAAGTTGTAGTCGATCTCCTCAACAGGGATACCCATGTATTTGAGAACCTCCCACAGATACTTACCTGCATGCTCGAACATCACGGCAGCATGGTGTGGGTAGTGTTTCTCAATGAGGACGTGACGATAGAAGCGGCTCATGTTCTTGATACCGAAGGTACCGATGCTACCGAATGAGCGTGTAGCTACTGGAAGGATCTCACCCTGAGCGATGTAAGCGCGCAACTTGGTGTCAGCGGTAGACTGCAGACGGTAAACAGTAGCCTTACCAGGTTTCAGGTCACCCTCCAAAGTACCATTAGTTACCTCTACTGGCAATGCACGTGCCATGATACGCTGGAAGCACATCTGGCAGCTGCAAACCTTAGAGCTGGCAGTGTTACCGCAGTGGAAGCCCATGAATATCTCCTTGTCGGTATAGGTGTCGCACTCGAACTTTTTACCCTTGATGCTCTCCTCGTACATGTCGCGAGGTACGGAGTTGTTGATGTCGAGCAATGTAACAGCATCCTGTGTGATGCAGGTACCGATGAACTCAGAGAGGGCACCGTAGATATCTACCTCACAAGCAACGGGGATGCCACGACCAGTCAGACGGCTGTTAACATAGCAAGGAACGAAGCCGAACATGGTCTGGAAAGCAGGCCAGCATTTGTTAGCCATTGCCACATACTTGCGAGAGCCCTTGTGAGCCTCTATCCAGTCTGTCAGTGTCAACTCATACTGAGCGAGCTTCGGCAATACAGAAGGAATCTTGTTGCCGGCACCCAACTCCTGAGCCATATCCTTTACAACATCGTCAATGCGAGGATCACCAGCATGCTTCTGGAAAGCCTCCAGCAAGTCGAGCTCAGAGTTCTCCTCAATCTCAACATCGAGGTCATAGAGCGCACGGATAGGAGCGTTACAAGCGAGGAAGTTGTTTGGACGAGGACCGAAGCTGATAATCTTCAGGTTCTGCAGACCGACGATAGCACGAGCGATGGGGAAGAACTCATGAATCATCTCTGCGCACTGGTCAGCATCGCCAACAGGCTCTTCTGGGATATAGGCACGAGTCTTGCGGAGGGAGAGAGCCTGGCTTGCATTCAGCATACCGCAGTAGGCATCACCACGTCCGTCAATCAGGTCGTTCTGTGTCTCCTCAGCGGCAGCGCAGAACATGGTAGGTCCTTGGAACCAGTCAGCAAGCATGGTCTCTGAAATCTCAGGACCGAAGTTGCCGAGGTAAACAACGAGGGCGTTACATCCTGCCTTCTGCACATCCTCCAGTGCCTGCTGGGCGTGAATCTCACTCTCTACGATGCAGATAGGACACTCGTAGATGCCCTCCTTGCCATACTTCTTCTCATACGCGGCGATGACAGCCTTACGACGGTTAACAGCCAGTGACTCAGGGAAACAGTCGCGACTTACAGCGACGATTCCGATTTTCATTTCAGGTACATTCTTCATTTTGTAATGTCTTTAATAAAAGTATTGTTAGTTCACATTCTCTGCAAAGATAAGGATTTATTGAGAATAATCCAAATAATAATCGTAAATTAATATTTTTTTATTTGCTATACTTGTCAATTAGCGCCTGAGCCTGTTCGTTTCCAAGTTCTTTAGCTTTATTAAGATTCTTGGTTCCCTCCACTTTCTGATTAGTCAAGCATTGAGCTAATCCAAGGAACAGATAACCGTCCGAAAGTTCGGGAGACATTTGAATCAGTTGGCGTGCTGTCTCCATGGCTTCCTTATGCATACCTACACGAATCTGCAAGGAGGCTTTCTCCGCATAGTACATCGACTCGGTAGGAGCCAGTTCGATAGCCTTATTGATATCATTAAGAGCCTGCAGGTAGAGATGTCCACCAATCTCAGCAAGTTCACGCTGGTAGTAGAAAGGAGCTCCTAACTGTGTGCCCATCAGTTCCGCATACTCGTTATAGTCGTTAACAGCAGGACGGTATTTCTCATGATTATATAGAGCCTGGGCACGAGCCAGCAGATAAGGTGCCGCTGTCTTGACATAAGGACGAGAAAACTGATTGACCGCACTATCCAGCAAGGCGAGTTGCTGCTCAGTGTCCTTCAGCTGAGCCTTGCATTGGGAGGCGGCAAAGAAGATATCCGCACTGCGAAGGTCGCTACGGGTAAGCTGATCATAGAGGTTATAAGCCTCAGCATATTGTCCTTGTGCATAACGTATCTGTGCCTGTTGCTGTAGATAGATAGACATGGGGTTGATACGATGGGCCTTTTGCGACTCACTGAAAGCTTTGTCGAGCGTCCACGCACTGAACGGCTTGTCGCTTTGATAGATTTCTTTCTGATAGATAAGCTCTGCGTATTGGTAATGAACATCATCTTGCGCTCCTCCAACTCTTAAGGCTTTCTGCATGTCCTCTTCGGCACTACTGTAATTACCTTTTGAGGCTTGATACCGGGCACGATAGATATAGCCGTCAGCCTCATTGGGGAATTTCTGAATGAAACGCTCCACCAAATTGGCATACTGACTTTCACTCATTGACGAGGATGCAAGGAAGAGAGAGAGTAAGGCATCCTTAGCATCGTCAGGGAGTGCCAGTGGTATTTGTGTCTGTTTCAATGCGGGGTCGTTGAAACTCAGTCCATTGATCTTCTGGTCTGTCGCAAAACGGGCACTGACAGCATAGGACGTTCCTTTCTGGTCTCCGGCAGCAGGCTGGAGGATTCCTACCACCTCACCATTCTGATTGAGGACAGGACAACTCATCTGACTATCCTCAGCAGTCAACTGCAGGGTGTAGTATTGATATTTGTCTTGGAAGAGTTCCGCATTAGTGATTGCTCCTTGCACACAGTCGGGAGTCTTCTTGACAGCATAAGGCAAGAGCCATACGCTGCTTCCTTTAGTGGCATTGGCTGCAATGGGAAGAGGAGTGGTCTTTCGGGCTGCCGCTTGAAACTTTGCCACATCGTAGGTGTCATTGGCACCTAACATGTACTCGACAGGATATTCTTTTCCTTGAGCGTCAATAATGATGGCACGTTGCGCCCCCTTGAAAGGTGCGTAACTACTGACAGCCTCTCCATCGGTACCGACGAAGAAACCTGTGCTGCTGGCTAATAAGGTACCATCTTTGGCAAACGTCTTCAACGTAAGCATCGATTTTACAGCCTTTGAAGCCCATGACTGTGCGGAGATGGGTAAAAGGGTAAAGAGGTATAAGGGTAAAACGAATAATATTCTTTTCATAATTTCAGTAATTCTTTCGCATTTTGTATGGCAGCGGCAGAGATGTCACTGCCACTAAGCATTTGGGCTATCTCATGGATACGCTCCTCATCAGAGAGAAGTTGCATCTTGCTGATAGTTCCTGTTGGAGTCTCTTGTTTGGATACCCGGTAGTGGGTAGTGCCAAGGGCGGCAATCTGCGGAAGATGAGTGATGGAAATCACCTGACGGTCATTAGCACCCATCTCCTGCATGATTTCAGCCATGCGCTCTGCAATCTTTCCACTGACTCCAGTGTCTATCTCATCAAAAATGATGGTGGGGAGTTTGACGGCTCCACTGATCATTGCTTTCAAGGAGAGCATCACACGGGCAATTTCGCCACCAGAGGCTACCTGATCGATAGGTTGTAATGGACTGGAGGTGTTAGCGCTAAACATGAAAGCTATATCATCTTGCCCATCTTTCCGAAGTTCTGTCTTCTGGATAGTCACCTCAAAACGTACATTCGGCATGCCAAGGGATTTCAGACGTTCTTTCATCTGTCTCTCAATCTCTTTTGTTGATTTCTGACGGAGTTTAGTAAGTTTATCAGCTTTCTGCTGGCATCTCTCTATGAGTGTGTGGAGTTCTTCTTTCAATGTAGCTAATGTCTCGTCACTATTCTCCATCAGACTCAGTTGCCTCTTCAATTCCTCACGTTGTTGAATGAGTTCGGCAATAGTCTCGACACGGTATTTCTTCTGGAGGTCATATAGTTTGTCGAGACGCTGATTGATACGGTCCAGTTCTGCAGGGTCGAAGTCGATATCCTCTAAATGTCCTTCTACGTCCTGTGCGATATCCTTGATTTCTATCTGACAACTCTCCAAACGCTCTGTCCAGTCCTCTGCAGAGGGATAGACGGAAGAGATCGATTGCAAAGCGGAAAGTGATTTGCGGAGTAGGGGAAGAATACCTTGCTCATCGGCAGTAAGATGATGGCTGGTCTCATAGAGAGCAGTCTTGATATCCTCGCTATGGGTCATCGTCTCGCGTTGCTGCTCCATCTCTTCCTGCTCGTCCTCTATCAGACGAGCTTGCTCCAGTTCATTGTATTGGAACTGCAGGAAGTCGATGTTCTTACGGTTGCGTTCCATCTCTTCCTGTAAAGTCTGCAACTCACGCTGTTTGTCGTGATAGGCGGCATAGTCTTTTTGATAAGCAATCAGACTATCCTGATCCTTAGCGAGTGTGTCGACCACCTCTAGTTGGAAGTCTTGTTTTCCCAATAAAAGGTTTTGATGTTGTGAATGAACATCTACCAGCATGTCGCCCAGTTCTTTTAGTAAGGATAAAGCTACTGGTGTGTCGTTGATAAAGGCACGGCTCTTTCCCGATGCCGTGAGTTCCCGACGAATGATACAGTCGTTTGCATCGTAATCGATGTCATTATCCTCAAAGAAGGGCGTTAATAGATAGCGGCTCAAGTCAAAGTGGGCTTCAATGATACATCGGTCAGTCCCTTGCTTGATGGTCTTTGAATCTGCACGCTGACCTAAAAGTAATCCGATGGCGCCAAGGATGATACTCTTTCCTGCTCCTGTCTCACCAGTAATGACAGAGAACCCCGGACGTAACTCGATATCGAGTTCATCAATCAAAGTAAAGTTCTTGATATATAGTTGTTTGAGCATCTTCTAATTCTTGATTTGATCCCATGCGTTACTCTGCGACGCATTGATGGAAAAGAGTAACTCGTATACTTGCTCCTTTTCTTTCTGAGTTCCTTTCCCATGATAGATAGAGGCAAGCTCATCACGTTTGTAGTCTGTCCATATCTGTGGCAGCAGACTCAGTGGCTTATTCTGATGTGCTTCCTTGAGATTATTGAGTGCTGTCGTGATATTCGCTCTGCCACGTTCCGCATTGTTAGCCATCTCGTCGAGTCCTGTACGGTAATAGTCATACTGTAACTGTCGTAAGGGCTTCATCCCCTCGTCCAGATAATCGTTGATGATGGCAAAGCGGTTGCGGCTGGTCTCGAAAGCCTTCCAGCCCGTGAATCCTAAGTTCTGGGTGTTGTTTACCAGATTCATACAGCGTTGCAGGACATCTGTTCCACCTAAGGGTGAAAAACTGTCGAGGTCAAGTCCGATAATCAGGTAAGCGTAGTAGGCGAAGAGTGCTGTCAACTGATTGTCAATCATTTCTTCTTGGAAATTCAACTGGTCGTATTGTGCATAGTCGAAATTGAAGTCCGCATCCTTATTATTATATAAGGTGGAGGTGTAAGTGGAATGATAGACAGGACGGTTAGCCTGTATCATTGCTGTTGCCTCGAAGCGATTTTCTTCCTTGATATATTTCGTGATCGTAATATTAAAGTTGCAAATAATACGTTCGTGCTTTTGAAACTGATAATCAGTCCATTGGCGTTCATTAATAAACTGCTCTAATGACTGTTTAAGGGTCTCAAAGACACTGGCATCAGTTCCTTGTATTTGTGCATGGTTAATCGTAATCTTCGCATTCAGTTCCTGAGCATTGAGACTGAATGGGCAGAGTATGATGATGATAAGCCAGATTAATTTCTTCATAGGATAGATGCTAATTCATTCACAATATCTGTTGCAACCTCGCTCTTTGGTTTGCGAGGATAATCTTTCTTTCCTTGATGGGATATGATGCTGATCTGGTTCTCGTCCGACTGGAAGCATGTTCCTTCGTTACGCAAGGAGTTCAGTACGATAAAATCCAGATTCTTGCGTTCCAGTTTACTTTGTGCATTGGTCAGTTCATCATTGGTCTCCAAAGCAAAACCTACCAGACGCTGGTATTTCTGTTTCATCTGTCCCAATGCTGCTGCAATATCGTGAGTTGGCTTCAGACGGATGACAAGGTCGTCATGCTCTCTCTTGATTTTCTCCTCAGCGATGGATACTGGACGGAAGTCAGCAACGGCAGCACATAGAATGGCAGCATCACTCGTTGCATAGATACGGGTGGCAGCTTGATACATCTCCTCACAACTCTCTACATCAGTGCGATGAATGTTGGGATGATGCGTCGTCAAAGAGACAGGACCAGCTATCAGCTCAACATCAGCACCTTGGCGGGCACATTCTTCAGCAAGGGCAAAGCCCATCTTCCCACTACTATAATTACCAATAAAGCGGACAGGGTCTATCTTCTCATAAGTGGGACCTGCGGTAATCATGATTTTCTTTCCTTCAAGTGGGGAGGCGGTGGAAAGTGCACCATCTAAGAACTCAATGATTTTTTCAGGCTCTTCCATTCGTCCTTTCCCTTCTAGTCCGGAAGCAAGGAAACCACTTTGCGGCTCGATAATCTGATTGCCATACGACTGTAATTTGCGAAGATTCTCTTGAGTAGTGGGATGTTGGAACATATCCAGATCCATGGCAGGAGCGATAAACACTGGTGCCTTCATAGAGAGATACGTGGTAATCAGCATATTGTCAGCAACACCATTTGCCATCTTTCCAAGGGTGGAGGCAGTACATGGGGCTATGACCATGGCATCAGCCCAGAGTCCAAGTGCTACATGAGAGTGCCAGGTACCATCACGCTGTGAGAAGAAATCACTGATCACGGGCTTCTGGGTGAGTGCTGACAAGGTAATTGGGGTGATAAACTCTTTCCCGGCAGGTGTGATGACCACCTGCACTTCAGCACCAGCCTTGATTAATCCACGAATGATATAGCAAGCCTTATAGGCTGCTATAGAGCCAGTGATTCCTAAGACGATCTTCTTGCCTTTAAGCATAATCAAGCGTTCATTTGACTCTCACGAAGACGAATGCGTGTGAGAACTTGTTTTGTATTATAAGTGAAATCACCACCTAATATCCAACTATAATAACCTGGGTCAAAGCGGAGGACCTGTGAGACAGGTTGCCCCTTATACTTACCGAAGTTGAAGACTTCTGTCATAACAGGATTTCCGTCCTTGTCGAACACTGTCTTTCCAGTTCGGTCTTTTAACTCTCCCCAAACGATACGACCGGCAAAGTCGATGTAATTATTAGCTTTCGAGAAATCAGCAAGATACTGCATGTCATTCTTTAGAACACGCTCTGGGTCTTCCTGCTTCTCTGCAGTATACATATCCAGCTGACCTTGTAATACTCGGTAAGTGGCCTCGGTGTCCTCATCGGCACGGTGCGCGGTAAAGTCCTCTTCCATCTTTCTGCCGCAGTAGAACTTATAAGCAGCGGCGAGATTACGACGCTCCATCTTATGATAAATTGTCTGTACGTCAATCAGACGGCATTTGGAGAAATCAAAGTTAATGCCTGCACGAAGGAATTCCTCTGCAAGGAGGGGCACATCGAAATGGTTTGAGTTATAGCCAGCGATGTCACTACCGCTAAACACTAAGTTTAGTTGCTGAGCCATCTGCTTGAATGTTGGCTTGTCTTTTACATCCTCATTTTTAATGCCTGTGAGTTCCTCCACCACATCAGGAATAGGTTTCTCGGGATTGATAAGATGATTACCGCGTTCTTCCTTTCCGTCGGGAAACACTTTGATATAGGATATTTGAATGACACGGTCCTTGACAAGGTCAAGTCCCGTGGTCTCCAAATCGAATATGACGAGTGGTTTCTGTAAGTTCAGTTTCATTCGCCATCAGTTTAGTCGTTAATGAGCATAGGCATCATCAACATCAGAATATCTTGATTTTCTGGCTGCTCAGAGGGTAAAACCAGTCCTGCACGGCTGGGGTCAGCAAGCTGAATAATGACATCCTGACAATCAAAGTTACTCAGAATCTCTATGAAAGAGGCTCCCTTGAAGCCAATACTCATTGGTTGACCATTATAGTCACATGCCATGCGCTCTGTTGCTGTCTTAGAGAAATCAAAATCCTCTGCGTCCAATTGCAATGTTCCACCTTCCACATGGAAACGAATCAAATTGCTGGAGTCGTTAGCAAATGGCTGTACACGACGAAGAGCAGCGAGGAGTCCCAGACGGTCTATGGTCAGCACGTTGGGATTACCTTGTGGGATCACAGAGTTGTAATTAGGATAGCGACCTTCAATCAAGCGACAGGTGATCTGCCCGTCACCATAGTTAATTTGGGCATTACGCTCGTCGAAACGAATCTCCACATCACCTCCGTCTTTCTGTAACAGGTTTTTCAGTAGTGAAGCAGGCTTCTTAGGAAGGATAAAGGCTGCTGGTTGCTCACTATGAATAGTGAAAATCTTGTTACGTACTAATTTATGTCCATCTGATGCTACTATTGCAAGACACTCTGGGGTGAGGTCGAAATAAATACCGTTCATGACTGGACGAAGCTCATCCTGCGCGGTTGCGAATAATGAGCGATTGATGTTCTCTGCCAACAAGTCACTAGAAAGGCTGATGACATTTGGGTTCTCGTTAATAGTCTGAGCCTGTGGGTACTCATCTGCATTTTCAATAGGCAATGAGAACATACCATTCTGATAACTGATTTTGATGGTGTTCTCCTGTAAATTGACATCAAAGGTGATAGGTTGCTCAGAAAAACCTTTCACAGCTTCCAATAAGTCGTGGTTGCCAATGGCAAAGCGGGCATTGCCGTCACAATCAGTCAGTTCCACCTGTGTGTTCATCACATTCTCGCTATCAGAAGCGGTCAGGTGAAGCACATTGTCTTGAATGTCGAATAAGAAGTCTGATAAGATAGCCAAGGAATTCTTGCTGTTGATGACTCTCGAAAGAGCATTGAGTTTGCTGCTAAGCGCAGTGCTTGATACGGTAAATCTCATGAGTTATTTTGTTTTTTATGTTTTAAGTCCTTTAAATTGACTACAAAAATACAAAATAACTTGTTCAAATGCAAAAATATTCCGTAAAATATTCTCAAATTAAAAGTATTTTTCGTAATTTCGCAATCTGAAAGGTAAAATCAACAATTAATAACAAATAAATTATTATGGAATTAACAGGTAAGATTATTGCCGTGCTTCCGGCAAACAGTGGTGTGTCATCACGCACAGGAAACCCTTGGATGTCGCAGGAATATGTGATAGAGGTTCCTGGTCAGTATCCCCGTAAGTGTGTCTTCCGTATATTCGGAGAGGACCGTATCAAGCAGTTCAACATTCAGAATGGTGAGGATGTGACCGTAAGTTTTGATATTGACGCTCATGAATATAATGGACGTTGGTTTAACGAGATTCGTGCCTATAACGTGACTCGTGGGGCTGCTCCTCAGGCTGCCGCTGCTCCGTTCCCACCTCAGCAGGATGCCGCTCCTCAGGCTGCCGCCGCTCCGTTCCCTCCGGCACAGGAGCCCGCAGGAGAGGGTAGTGCTGATGACCTTCCCTTTTAGGATTGCCTTTTAATGGCACCCTATATAATATAATAAGGTGGAGGACTGTGAGGTCTTCCACCTTATTGTGTCTCATAGAGGATGTGCCTATTTTGACACATCCTCTTCTTTTCGTTTATTGGAAGGAGTAGGGGATTACTCACCCTTCTCCATCTTAGCCTTCAACTCGGCAAGTACGTCAATGTCACCCAGTGTGGTACTTGCAGCGACATTCTCAATCTTTGGAGCATCCTCCTTCTTGGTAGCACGTGCCTTCTTGGCTGCAGCCTTCTTCTCCTCACGCTGTGGATCCTCGAAGGTACGGCTATGAGACAGGATGATACGCTTAGAGTCCTTGTTGAACTCAATAACCTTGAAGGGCAGTTCCTCATTGAGTTGTGCCTGTGAGCCATCCTCTTTAACGAGATGCTTAGGAGTGGCAAAGCCCTCAACATCCTTGTCGAGTGATACAACTGCACCCTTCTCAAGGAGTTCAATGATCTTACCCTCGTGGATAGAACCAACGGTGTACTTAGCCTCGAATACATCCCAAGGATTATCCTCCAACTGCTTGTGACCGAGAGAGAGACGACGATTCTCCTTGTCTATGTCAAGAACAACCACGTCAATCTCAGCACCTACCTGTGTGAACTCGGAAGGATGCTTAACTTTCTTAGTCCAAGAGAGATCACTGATGTGAATCAGACCGTCAACTCCCTCTTCTAACTCAACGAATACACCAAAGTTCGTGAAGTTGCGTACCTTTGCAGTGTGCTTGCTGCCAACAGGATATTTAACTTCGATAGCCTCCCATGGATCTTCCTTGAGCTGCTTGATACCGAGAGACATCTTGCGCTCGTCGCGATCGAGAGTCAGGATAACAGCCTCTACATCGTCTCCAACCTTCAGGAACTCCTGAGCGGAACGGAGGTGCTGGCTCCAAGACATCTCTGAAACGTGGATTAGACCCTCAACACCAGGCTGAATCTCAACGAATGCGCCGTAGTCAGCGATAACGACAACCTTACCATTTACATGGTCGCCAACCTTCAGGTCTGCATCCAGTGCATCCCAAGGATGTGGAGTGAGCTGCTTCAGACCAAGAGCGATGCGCTTCTTCTCGTCATCGAAGTCGAGGATAACGACATTGATCTTCTGGTCGAGCTCTACTACCTTATGAGGATCGTCTACGCGACCCCAAGAGAGATCGGTGATGTGGATGAGTCCGTCAACACCGCCGAGGTCAACGAATACACCGTAAGAAGTGATGTTCTTAACAGTTCCTTCGAGAATCTGACCCTTCTCCAACTTACCGATAATTTCTTTCTTCTGTGCTTCCAACTCAGCCTCAATGAGAGCCTTGTGAGAAACAACAACGTTGCGGAACTCCTGATTGATCTTTACAATCTTAAAGTCCATAGTAGTTCCTACGAACTGATCATAGTCGCGTATGGGGTGAACGTCAATCTGGCTACCTGGCAAGAATGCCTCAATACCGAATACGTCAACAATCATACCGCCCTTCGTGCGGCACTTGATGTAACCCTGAACGATTTCCTCATTGTCAAGAGCTGCGTTGACACGATCCCAGCTCTTAGAGAGGCGAGCCTTCTTGTGTGAGAGAACGAGTTGTCCCTTCTTGTCCTCTGCGTTCTCAACATACACCTCAACGGTGTCGCCAACCTTCAGGTCGGGGTTGTAACGGAACTCAGAAGCGGGGATGATACCGTCGCTCTTGTAGCCGATGTTTACGACTACCTCTTTCTTGTCGACACTAATGACTGTACCGTCGACAACTTGATGCTCGCTGACTTTGTTCAGCGTCTCATCATACGCCTTGTCAAGCTCTTCCTTGCTGACGTTAGCTGCCATACCATTCTCAAACTCTTCCCAATCGAAGTTATCCAATGGCTGGACGTTCTTTGTTAATTCTGACATATAAATGTTGTTGCCCCTCCTATAGGGTCAGGGCATGGTCTGAACAGACGTTTATCAGACCGTGTTAATGGGTTAATAATGTATAGGTGTCGGCGCCTGTCCCGGCACCTATCGTCCCCTTTTGGGACATAAACGGCTGCAAAATTACAAAAACTTTCGGTCACCACAAAATGTTTTGACCGAAAGTTTTCGTAAATCGTTGATTTTCCGTGCAATATTAATAACTGCGAGCAATGATAACACGATATTTGGCGGGTTTACCACTTACCATATCTGTACCGGGTGTCTGCTCATAGGCGAAAGGAACGCAACGGATAGTTGCCTGTGTCTCCTCTTTGATCTTTGCCTCTGTCTCGGCAGTGCCGTCCCAGTGACAGAGGAAGAATCCACCGTCCTTCACACGTTCCTTGAACTCCTCGTAGTTGTCGCACTCATAGACATGCTCGTCACGGTATTTGCGCGCCTTCTCGAAGATGTTTTTCTGGATATCTTCCAACAATTGCTCTACATATTGTGCGATACCCTCCACAGGACGAGTCTCTTTCTCCAATGTGTCACGGCGCATCACTTCAATGGTACCGTTCTCTAGGTCACGAGCTCCCAGAACCAGGCGAACAGGAACACCCTTCAACTCATAATCAGCGAACTTAAAGCCTGGACGTTTGTTGTCTGAGTCGTCGAACTTCACTGTAATGCCCTTGGAACGGAGCTCTTCTATAATAGGTTGTACCTCTTTGTTGACAATCTCCATTTGTTCTGGCTTGTTGGCAATTGGAATGATAACTACCTGAATAGGAGCAAGACGTGGGGGGAGTACCAGACCATTATCATCGGAGTGAGTCATGATCAAGGCACCAATCAGTCGGGTTGATACACCCCATGATGTAGCCCAAACATATTCAGGCTTGTTCTCTTTATTTAAATAGGTGACCTCAAAAGCCTTGGCGAAGTTCTGTCCTAAGAAATGGGAAGTACCACTTTGCAAAGCTTTACCATCCTGCATCATTGCCTCAATAGTATAGGTGTCGAGTGCGCCGGCGAAACGCTCTGTCTCACTCTTTACACCCTGCAAAACAGGAACAGCCATCCATTCTTCAGCAAATTTGGCGTATACTCCCAGCATCTTTTGTGCCTCCTGCTCTGCCTCTTCCTTTGTGGCATGAGCGGTATGTCCCTCTTGCCATAGAAACTCCGAGGTGCGGAGGAAAGGACGGGTACGCATTTCCCATCGCATCACGTTACACCACTGGTTGCACATCAGAGGCAGGTCACGCCATGAGTGAATCCAATTTTTAATAATGGTCTCTGAGGTAGGACGTACAATCAGTTCCTCTTCCAGTTTAGCGGCAGGGTCAACCTCTACACCGCTCTTGTCCTCCTTGGCACGGAGGCGATAGTGGGTCACCACGGCGCACTCTTTGGCGAATCCCTCTACATGTTCTGCCTCACGGCTGAGGAATGACTTCGGGATGAGTAGAGGGAAATAGGCGTTCTGAGCACCTGTCTCCTTGAACATCTTGTCAAGTTGCTGCTGCATCTTCTCCCAAATGGCATAGCCATAAGGTTTGATGACCATACAACCACGTACTGCTGATTGCTCCGCAAGATCAGCCTTCACTACCAAGTCGTTATACCACTGACTATAATTGTCAGCTCTTTTGGTCATTTCTTTGAGTTCTTTTGCCATAAATCTCTTTAATTTTCAAAATTTGGTGCAAAATTACGAAATAAATATGAATTATAAACACCATGTTCCGAATTTATTTGTATCTTTGCGACAAAATTATAACCATTTAATTAATGTAAGTATGAAAATTAAAATTGTTTCCCTGTTACTTTGCGTAGGCATGCTCTTCGCTTGTAACAACACCCAAAAGGGTGCAGGTATCGGTGCCGGTGGCGGTGCTTTGTTAGGTGGTATTATTGGTGCTATTGCTGGTAACACAGCAGTTGGTGTTGCTGTAGGTGGTGCCGTGGGTGCTGGTGCTGGTGCCATCATAGGTAATAAGATGGATAAGGCAAAGAAGGCTGCTGAGCAGGTTCAGAACGCTCAGGTGGAGACTGTGAAGGACACCAATGGTCTGGATGCGGTGAAAGTGACTTTTGACTCAGGTATTCTCTTCGCTACTGGTAAGGCAGACTTGAGCAATAGTGCCAAGAACTCGCTCGCTGAGTTTGCCCGTGTGCTGAACTCCAATACGGATTGTGATGTAACTATTATCGGACATACCGATAATACGGGTAGTGATGCTGTTAACCAGCCCTTGTCAGTTAATCGTGCCAACAGTGTGAACAACTACCTCCGTTCTTGCGGTGTGCAGTCTAAGCAGATTAAGAGTGTGGAAGGTCAGGGTTCTACCAATCCCGTTGCCGACAACTCTACTGCTGCTGGTCGTCAGCAGAACCGTCGCGTAGAGGTTTATATGTATGCCAGCAAGGAGATGATTCAGAAGGCTGAGGCACAGGCAAAGGCTCAATAAACAGATAGTGTGAAGCGCATTATCCGTTTCATTAAGAAAACCCTTATGTGGATAGTGGTGGCATTCTTTGCCTCCACTATTCTTTCTGTTGTAGTATTACGTTGGGTGCCAGTGTGGTTTACCCCCTTGATGTTCATCCGTTTGGGTCAACAGGCTTCTCAGGATAAGGAGTTGACGTTGCATCACCATTGGGTACCCTATGAGAATATTGCTCCGTCCATGTCACTTGCTGTCATGGGAAGTGAGGATGCCCGTTTCTTAGATCATCATGGATTCGATTATAAGGCGATAGAGCATGCCGCTATCCGTAATCTCAAACATCCGGAGAAGCGGAAACTCGGAGCCTCAACGATCTCTCAACAGACAGCGAAGAATGTGTTCCTGTGGCCTGGTCGCTCCTGGTTGCGTAAGGGGTTTGAGGTGTATTTCACGGCATTAATAGAATTCATGTGGTCGAAGCAACGTATCATGGAAGTCTACCTGAACTCCATTGAGATGGGAGATGGCATCTATGGTGTAGATGCTGTGGCGGAATGGCATTTCCACAAGACCGCCTCCCAACTGACCAGTGCGGAGTGTGCGTTGATAGCTGCTACGCTGCCTAATCCTTTGCGTTATAATTCCGCTAAGCCCAGTGCTTATGTCTTAAAAAGACAAAAGCGCATCCTCCATGAGATGCGCTTTGTAAAACCATTACCGTAAGAAACGTTTCTTACATTCTTTTCTTTATTTCTTCTGCCATCTGCTCTTGCAGTTCCTTTGCCTTCTGAGCGGCAACCTCGGCAAAGTC
Source organism: uncultured Prevotella sp. (assembly GCA_905235835.1). Taxonomy (GTDB): domain Bacteria; phylum Bacteroidota; class Bacteroidia; order Bacteroidales; family Bacteroidaceae; genus Prevotella. The sequence goes on along the minus strand of CAJONQ010000016.1, from coordinate 13,227 downwards.
TTCTCCATTGCTGGCATAGATGATGCCGCGTGAGGAGTTGACGAGCAATCCGCAGTCTTTTGTCATACCATATTGGCATACCTCCTGTAGACTGCCACCTTGTGCACCGACGCCAGGTACGAGCAGGAAGTGGGTAGGGGCTACCTTGCGGATATCCTCGAACATACGACCCTGTGTGGCTCCGACGACATACATCATATTCTCATCATTGCCCCACTGCTGACTTTGCTTCAGCACTTTCTCAAACAAGCGGACACCGTTTTTGTCCTCTGTCAACTGGAAATCGTATGAACCCTTATTACTGGTTAAAGCGAGCAGGATAACCCACTTGTCATGATAGCCGAGGAAGGGGGTTACGGAGTCCTCACCCATATAGGGTGCCACCGTCAAGGCATCAACGTCGTACTGCTCAAAGAAGGTCTTGGCATACATCTTGGACGTATTACCGATATCCCCACGCTTGGCGTCAGCGATGATGAAGTGGTTGGGATATTCCTCCTTCAGATAGTCGATGGTTGCCTCGAAGGCAAGGATGCCGTCTACACCGTATGCCTCGTAGAAAGCAAGGTTGGGTTTGTAAGCGACACAATAGGGTGCCGTGGCATCGATGATGAGGGCATTGAACTCACAAAGGGCGCGGAAGATATACTCTTCACCGTCCTTCTCCTTTGCCTCGTCGATGATGCACTGTGGAATCTTGTTCAGGTCTGTATCGAGACCCACGCAGAGAAACGACTGTTTCTCCTTGATTTGTTGTATCAGTTCTTGTCTATTCATAATCTTATAATTCTGACTCTTTCATTCGTTCTGCGTTCTCGGCAACGGTGAGGGCATCAATCATAGGCTGAATGTCACCACCGAGGAAACCTTGCAAGTCATGGGTGGTATAGCCGATACGGTGGTCCGTTACACGACCTTGCGGGAAGTTATAGGTACGGATCTTCGCAGAGCGGTCACCCGTGGAGACGAGGGTCTTACGACGTGAAGCGATATCGTCCATGTATTTCTGGTGTTCCTTATCATATATAAAAGTGTACAGGCGCGAGAGAGCACGCTCCTTGTTCTTTGGCTGGTCACGTGTCTCGGTACACTCGATGAGGATCTCCTCTGTCTCGCCCGTGTTGGGGTTCTTCCACATATAACGCAGACGGACGCCAGACTCTACCTTGTTGACGTTCTGACCACCAGCGCCACTGCTTCGGAAAGTGTCCCACTTGATTTCGCCCTCGTTGATATGTACCTCAAACTTATCCGCCTCGGGCAATACGGCAACGGTAGCGGCAGAGGTGTGCATACGACCCTGTGTCTCAGTGGCAGGCACCCGCTGTACACGATGAACACCCGACTCATATTTCAGTGTACCGTAGACATCAGCGCCAGAGACGGCAAAGTCGATTTCCTTATATCCGCCCACAGCGCCCTCCGACACACTGGTGATAGCGAGTTGCCAGCCCTTAGCGTCGCAGAAACTCTTGTACATCTTGAACAGGTCACCGGCAAACAGACAAGCCTCGTCACCACCTGTTCCTGCACGAATCTCCATCTGTACGTTCTTCGCATCCTCAGGGTCTTTCGGAATCAGGGCGATTTTGATTTCCTCCTCCAGTTTGGGCTGCAAAGCCTCGTTCTCGGCAAGTTCCTCACGCGCCATCTCTTTCATCTCGGCATCATCCTCATTGGCGAGGATGTCCTTAGCCTCCTTGATACTGTTCAGACAGGCGATATAGCGCTTGCGGGCATCCATGATGTCCCCCAAGTCCTTATATTCCTTCGTGAGTTTCACGAATCGGTTCTGGTCAGCTATCACGCTGGGGTCAGTAATCAAGGTCGATACCTCCTCAAAGCGAGCCTCCAGTCCGTCGAGTTTTTGTAGTATACTGTTATTCTCCATATTCAAGTTTATACATATTTATTTCCTCACTAATTCCCAAAAAGCGATGGCTGATGCGGCAGCCACATTCAGGGAGTCCACACCATGTGCCATAGGAATCCTTACCACATAGTCTGCTTTTGCGATAGTTTCTTTTGGCAGTCCGTCACCCTCCGTCCCCATGATGATTGCCAATCGCTCCTCTTGCTTCAAAATAGGTGAGTCGAGTGGGAGTGAGTTGTCTGTTAGTGCCATTGCTAATGTCTTGAATCCCATCGCGTGCAGTTGGCTGATATCGCCTTCTATCCATGTCCAGGGGACGAGGAACACAGACCCCATCGATACTCTCACCGCCCTGCGGTTTAATGGGTCACATGAGTTGGTTGTCAGTAGGACCGCATCAATGCCCAATGCTGCTGCTGAGCGGAAGATGGCACCGATGTTGGTGGTATCCACCACACCGTCTATCACCACGATGCGTCGTGCGTCTTTGCAGATGGATTCCACACTTTTCGGAGTAGGACGCTGCATAGCACAGAGTACTCCCCTGGTGAGAGTATAGCCCGTCAGACGGGCTAATAGTTCACGACTGCCGGTATATACCGGTATATCACCACACCGTTTTATGATGTCTGCGGCATCTCCCTCGATGTGTCTTCGTTCGCAGAGTAGTGCTACAGGTAGATAGCCTGCCTCAAGTGCCACCCGAATCACTTTCGGACTCTCCACGATGAAGATGCCCTTCTCGGGTTCTATCCTGTTACGCAGTTGTGCCTCTGTCAGTGTACTAAACACCTCTACGCCAGGATGGGTGAGTTCTGCAATCTCAATGATTGGCATCTTATTTCTGTGCACGAAGTGCGGCGAGACTTTCTTTGAGGGCTGCAATCTTCTCCTCGGAGTCACTCTGCTTCTTGCGCTCCAAAGCTACAACAGCCTCTGGTGCATTGGCTACGAAACGCTCATTGGAGAGCTTCTTCATCACACCAGCAAGGAAACCTTCAAGGTGTTTCAGCTGTGCCTCCTGTTTCTCGATTTCAGCATCAATGTCTATCATGTTACCCAGAGGAACAGCAAACTCGTCAGTACCTACCATGAAAGCAGAAGCTGTAGCATCTTTCTCACTCACCACATTGATCACATTTACATTCGCCATCTTCATAATAGCGGCGGTATAAGTATCGTAATGGTTGGCGGTAACTGCCTGCAACTCCAGTGCTTCTTTAGGTGCGATGTTCTTCTGGTTGCGTACCATACGGACCCCACTGACAATCTGCTTCACCTGCTCAATATCATCGGCAAGTTTTTTCTCGGCAGCGATAGGTGCATCGAGTTTCAGACTCTCACGCATGATGCTCTCACCAGCCTTACGCTCATAGAGTGCCTGCCACAACTCCTCCGTGATGAATGGCATGAAGGGGTGCAGCATTTTCAATAGAATATCGAAGAAACGCAAGGTTGCATCATAAGTCGCCTTGTCGATAGGTTGTGCCTCACCATTGATATAGGCAGGCTTCACCATCTCCAGATACCAACTGGAGAACTCGTCCCAGAAAAGCTTGTAGACAGCCATCAGCGCCTCGGAGATACGATATTTAGAGAACAGGTCCTGCAACTCCTCGTTGACAAGTTTGAGTTTCGCCTCAAACCATGCCACAGCAATCTTGCTCGCCTCTGTCTGCTCGATATCAGCAACCTGCCATCCTTTGACAAGACGGAAGGCATTCCATATCTTATTATTGAAGTTACGACCTTGCTCACACAGACTCTCGTCGAAGAGGATGTCATTACCAGCGGGGGCGGATAGCATCATACCCATGCGCACACCGTCAGCACCAAACTTCTCAATCAGTTCGATGGGATCGGGAGAGTTGCCCAGTGACTTGGACATCTTACGTCCCAGTTTGTCACGGACGATACCTGTAAAGTACACGTGTTTGAAAGGCATCTTACCAACATACTCATATCCAGCCATGATCATACGAGCCACCCAGAAAAAGATGATGTCCGGACCTGTAACAAGGTCAGAGGTGGGGTAGTAGTAGGCAAGTTCCTCACTCTTAGGATTATTGATACCATCAAAGAGAGATATAGGCCACAACCAAGAGGAGAACCAAGTGTCCAGGGCATCCTCGTCTTGCTTCAGGTCAGCGTCCGTTACTGCCGGATTTTTCTGCTTGGCAAGAGCAAGCGCTTGCTCACGAGTCTCTGCTACCACGAAGTCACCTTCCTCATTATAATAATAAGCAGGAATGCGGTGCCCCCACCAGAGTTGACGGGAGATACACCAGTCCTGGATGTTCTCCAACCAGTTTTTGTAGGTAGTCTTGTATTTGGTGGGATAGAACTTAATGTCGTCGCTCATGACAGGGGGTAGTGCGATATCGGCAAAATGCTTCATCTTCAAGAACCACTGCAGAGACAGACGTGGCTCGATAGCCGTATCAGGATTACGCTCTGAGTAGCCAACCTTATTAGTGTAGTCCTCGATGCGTTCCATCAGTCCTGCCTCTTGTAAGTCCTTGGCGATTTGCTTACGGCAGTCGAAACGGTCCATACCGACATACAATGGTGACTGCTCAGAGATGGTTCCGTCAGCATTGAAGATATCAATCGTCTCCAGGTTGTGGGTCTTTCCCAACATATAGTCATTGGTGTCGTGGGCAGGGGTCACCTTCAAGCAACCTGTACCGAACTCAATATCCACGTAACGGTCCTCAATCACAGGAATCACACGGTTTACCAGTGGAACGATGACCTTACGTCCCTTCAACCACTGGTTCTTCGGATCTTTGGGGTTGATACACATGGCGGTATCGCCCATAATGGTCTCAGGACGAGTGGTGGCAACGACGGCATAATAGCCTTTGGCATCCTTGTGAATGATGTTTCCTGCTTGTTCTAATTCCTCCTGATTATCAAGGCTCTCTAGACCATCTACATAATATTTCAAATGGAAAAGATGACTCTTCTCCTCACGATAGATAACCTCCTCTGTAGATAAGGCTGTCAGTGCCTTTGGATCCCAATTGACCATGCGCAGACCACGATAGATCAGTCCTTTGTTGTAGAGGTCAACGAAAACCTTGATGACACTCTTCGAGCGCTTCTCATCCATGGTGAAAGCGGTACGGTCCCAATCGCAGGACGCTCCTAAGCGACGTAATTGCTTCAGAATGATACCACCGTGTTCATCTGTCCAGTCCCAGGCATGTTTCAGAAACTCCTCACGGGTAAGGTCATGTTTCTTAATACCCTGTTCAGCCAGTTTCTTCACCACCTTAGCCTCTGTGGCGATAGAGGCATGGTCTGTACCAGGTACCCAGCAGGCGTTCTTCCCTTCCATACGGGCACGGCGCACCAGAATATCCTGGATTGTATTGTTTAACATGTGTCCCATGTGGAGTACACCTGTCACATTGGGCGGTGGGATGACAATTGTATAAGGCTCACGTCCATCGGGTTTGCTGGCGAACAACTTATTGTCCAGCCAGTACTGATACCATTTCGATTCGACCTCTTTCGGATCGTATTTACTTGCTAGTTCCATAACTTATTTAATAATGACGTGCAAAGGTAAGCAAAAAAAACGAAACTGCCAAATAGCTTGTAGAAATTTGGTGGTTTCGTTTTTATTTTGTACTTTTGCAAAGATTATGGAACGGATGCATACTAAAGAAGAAAAGATGGCAGCCTTTGGGCGAATGCTTGACGTGCTGGATACCCTGAGGGAGAAATGTCCTTGGGATAAGAAGCAGACCAATGAGAGCTTGCGCCCTAATACGATAGAGGAGACCTATGAGCTGTGTGATGCCTTGATGAAGGATGAGACGGCAGAGATTTGTAAGGAGTTAGGGGATGTGTTACTACATATCGGCTTCTATGCGAGAATTGGTGAAGAGAAGCAACAGTTTGATATAGCGGATGTTTGTAATCGTCTGGTTGATAAACTGATATTCCGTCACCCGCATGTGTATCATCCTTCTCAGGTAGGTGCTCCTAATCCTAAGCCATTACCCTATGGTGAGGATGCTGGGAAGAGTGAGTTCTCGGATGCGAAAAATGTGGAACAGGTACTCGACAACTGGGAGCAGATTAAGCAAAAAGAGAAGGACGGCAACAAAAGTGTACTGGGTGGAGTTCCGGCAGCACTCCCTTCTGTCATCAAGGCATACCGCATACAAGACAAGGCTCGTCATGTGGGGTTTGACTGGGAGGACAAACAAGATGTATGGTCGAAAGTGCGTGAGGAGCTGGAGGAATTAGAAGTGGAGTTGAAACGAGAGGACAAGAAACGGTCAGAGCAGGAACTGGGTGACTTCCTTTTTGCCGTGATTAATGCGGCTCGTCTGTATCACCTGAATCCTGACAATGCCATAGAAGAGACCAATCAGAAGTTTATCCGTCGATTCAATTATATAGAGCAACATAGTATCAAGGTGGGAAAACCGTTGACGGAAATGACCTTGGAGGAAATGGATGCTTTGTGGAATGAAGCGAAAAGTAAAGAATAATAAACATATAATGTCTATGAAGAAAATTTCAATTGTTATGACGTTGGTGGCTGCCGTGGTCTTCATGATGAGCAGCTGTGGTGGTAAATCACAACCAGTCCCCTTCGACAATGGTGATTCTACGGATATGAGTGCCATGCAAGATCCTACCATCTATGGGGTTTGTGGCGAGAGTACAGCAATGAACACCATACAGGTGATTACAGATTTAGGTGACACCGTCCAGTTGGATATAACCTATGCCCGTGACAATAACAAGGTATTTGGTGGTTTGCAGGCTGGCGACCGTATGGCGGTAGTCCCCAATGTCAAGAAGACTGAGGCGTTGATTGTGATTAATCAGGCAGCATTGTTAGGAAACTGGGTAATGCCAAATCCACTGGACGGCAGTGACGAGGTGGGCTTTCGCATTAAAGAAGGCGGTATCGTGGAGGGTATCGAACAGAGTACTCTTACCTATAAGACATGGCGCCTTGTTCGTGGAAAACTGGAACTGGTCGATGTCCGAGAGGGTGCTGGTGAGGAAGAGGAGGTCACTCTCTATGACCTGGTACGGCTGACTCCAGATTCCCTGATACTGAAAGACAATGAGGATCTTTACGAGTATGGTCGTCAACAACTGAAGAAACCTGACTCTGACATCAAACTGGAGGAGGCTTCTGAGGACGACTATAAGATTTGATGAAATCTTGGAACCATTTAAGATTCATATTTTAGGATGTGGAAGTGCTTTACCCACACTCCGCCATTATTCCTCATCGCAGGTGGTGGAGCTGAGGGGGAAGCAGTTCATGATAGATTGCGGAGAGGGGACGCAGATGCAGTTGCGGCGTTCCCATATCCGCTTTACCAAGCTCTCGGCGGTGTTTATCAGTCATCTCCATGGTGACCATTGTTTTGGACTCATTGGGATGATTAGTACTTTTGGTCTTTTGGGACGTACCGCCAAACTGGATATCTATGCGCCAGCCCCCTTGAAGCCGATGCTTGATGAACAAATGCGGCTGTTCTGTCATGGACTCGATTATGAAGTCGTCTTCCATGAGGTGGATACCACCCGGCAGCAAGTGATTTATGAGGATCGTAGCCTGACGGTAGAGACCATTCCTTTGGAGCATCGTATGCCTTGTTGTGGCTTCCTGTTCAAGGAGAAGCCGACGAAGCCGCATATCAAGCGTGACATGATAGATTTCTATCAGATACCAGTCTGTCAGATTGGTAATATCAAGGGTGGGGCAGACTGGGCGACGCCTGAGGGCGAGGTCATCCCCAATAACCTATTGGTAGAGCCGGCAGAGCCAGCTCGCAGCTATGCCTATTGCAGTGACACCCGCTATATCCCCACACTGCATGAGCGTATCAAAGGAGTGACGGCACTCTACCATGAGAGTACTTATGGGGAGGATAATATACAGCATGCCGAGAAATACTACCATTCTACAGCCCGTCAGGCAGCAATGGTGGCTCGTGATGCACAAGTGGGGAAATTACTGTTAGGACATTACTCTTCCCGTTATGAGGATGAAAGCGTCTTGCTATCTGAGGCGAAAGAGGTGTTTGAAAACAGTATTTTGTGTGATGAACAGATGATTTTTGAGCTGTAAGTGCATTTTTTTACGTTAAAATTTGGTAATTACAAATATTATTCCTACTTTTGCAACTGTAATATGTATAGCGTATGACAAAACGGTTACTTACAATAGCACTTTTAGCAGCGTGTTTCTTCATGCTTCCCATGACTACTCAGGCGGCTCCGTCAGAGAGTTTTGGTATTGAGCAGAATGACGAGAAGAACGACGTGCAGATCAGTGTTTCTAAGTCTTCTGTCCATATTGTGAATGCTGAAGGACAGGTGATGGAGGTGATCTCATTGACAGGTCGTCATGTGATGTCTATACGTATAGAGAGCCCAGCACAAAGAATTGAATTAACAAACATTCCTAAAGGTTGCTATATCATCAAAGTTGGAAAGGTTGTCAGAAAGATTGTTATCTGATATGCCTTTTATTTCTGATAGCTTCTTTGTTCTTCACAGGATGTGATGACGGGGCTGTGCAGAAAGGAGATATTACTATAGAGGCGTTTTCAGATTTGAAGACGCCTGTTTTTCAAATAGCACCTACTGAAATTCAGTCTGCTTTAAAGAAGATGGGAACGGTCAGCAAGGACTCGATGTCCCCAGACAGTCAGACTGCTTTGTATTATCGGGAGGGTGGTCCCATGCTTTGGTTTGGTAAACAGGGTATCACCGCTATGGCAGACACCCTGCTGGCACAGTTGTCGCTTGTCCATGAGATGGGTTTCTCACCAGCTGGTTTTAAGGTCAAGGAGATAGAGCAGGGCATTCAACGTTTTAAGTCTTTGGACTTTGATAGGCAGCATACCGTCAATGATGTGATAGCTGATTTGGAGTATCATCTCACCCATGCCTACCTTATTTATATAGCAGGACAACAATATGGATTCGTGAACCCTAAGAAGGCGATGAATATGGTGGAGTCCAAGCCCGACAGTCTTGGTAATGTCAAGGTGCAGTTCGTGAATCAGTATGATGTCCCTATCATACGTCCTACTGCCGCTTTCTATCAGAAGGCTTTTCGTAAGATCGCCAATGACAGTGTGGGAGTGATGATGCGTGAGGTAGAACCACAGTCTCCCCTTTATCGCCACTTGCTGCGTCAGTTGTCTGACACGGTGTCTGATGAGAAACGCATGCATATTCTGGTGAACATGGAGCGTTGCCGCTGGAAAGAGGAAAATCCGATGCCAACGACAGGTAAGCGTGTAGTGGTGAATATCCCTGCCTTCATGCTTTATGCCTTTGGTCCAGACTCCACGATGACGATGAAAATCGGATGTGGCAAGACTTCCTCGAGGACACCGTTGCTGACCAGTGCCATAGAGTATTTCCAAGTCAACCCGGAATGGAATATCCCACAGAGCATTATTAAGACTGATGTGCTCCATCACGCTGGCGACAGTAGCTATTTCGCTCGTCATCGTTATTATATCGCTGAGCGTGCTACAGGTAAGAAAGTATCTATACGGAGTGTGTCACGTGATATGCTGGCAAGTGGGAAGTATCGCGTGTCACAGGATGGTGGACGAGGAAACTCCTTAGGACGTATCGTCTTCCGCTTTAAGAATAATTTCTCTGTCTATCTGCATGATACCTCCACACCAGGTTTTTTCCAGAATAGCTGGAGAGGTGTGTCACATGGCTGTGTCCGTGTGCAGCGTCCTTTCGACCTTGCTCATTTCCTGTTGGGAGATGTCGACGACTGGACATTGGATAAGATTCGTATCTCCATGGATATCACACCAGTGACGGATCAGGGTAGGGACTATCTCCGCAACCATGAGCCGGAGGAGAACGAGAGTGGTAGGAAGATGCCTCACAAACTGATTGGTTATATGCCAGTGAAGCCTCACGTACCTCTTTATATTATATATTATACGATCTATCCGGACGAGAACGGACAGATACAGACCTTCCCGGATGTCTATGGATATGACAAGTCTGTCTGGAATTATCTAAAGAAGTATATCTGATGACGATGGACGAGGAACAGTTGGTTGCCATGCTCTCCGACCCGTCGACACAACGAAAGGCTTTTGAGATGGTGGTGCGTCAATATAGTGAACAGCTATATTGGCAGGTACGTCGTATCGTCTTGACCCACGAGGATGCCAATGATGTCATGCAGAACGTGATGCTGAAGGCATGGACCAATCTTGACTCGTTTCGCAAAGACTCCAAGATATCCACATGGCTCTATCGTATCGCCATCAATGAGAGTCTCGATTTCGTTCGTCGTCAGAAAGGAGTCGCCACTGTCAGCACCGATGACACGACAGGTGTTGCCAACACCCTGATGGCAGACCGTTATTTCGATGGCGACGAGACAGAAGCACAGTTGCAGGAGGCGATAGCCCAGTTGCCAGACGTACAGCGTACCGTCTTTAATCTCCGTTATTTTGACGAGATGAAATATAGTGAGATGAGTAAGATTCTCAATACCTCCGAGGGAGCCTTGAAAGCCTCCTACCATATAGCGGTGAAGAAAATATCTGAGTTTTTTAAGCAATGCGATTAAACTTTCATGATGTGAAAACGTCCAAACAATAAAGCAATGGATATGAACGAAGAGAAATATCTTGAAGAGAGACTGGCAAAGCGCAATCCTTTCCGTGTTCCGGAGGGTTATTTCGAGAGTTTTGCCGACCGTGTGATGGAGCAGTTGCCACCACAGCAACAGAAAGCAAAGCGCATGGTGTTACGTCCTTGGATGTATGCCGCTGCCTGTCTCGTGGTTGCCGTCTTCTTTGTCGCTGCTTACTTCTCACGCATCGACACCCCCACCAATTCTGAGATGCCCCAGATGGCTGTCACGGATACCTATATGGATGAGGCTGCCGACTATGTGATGATTGATAATACGGACATTTATGCCTGTCTGGCAGAAAACTAAATAGGAGATATTATGAGAAGAATGATATTGCTGTCTGTCTCTTTGATGCTGTGCATGGTAGGTATGGCACAAGAGAAGAAGTTCTCACCTGAGAAGTTTGAGGCAGACCTTGCCGCCTATATCACCAAAGAGGCGAAACTCACCAACGAGGAGGCTGCGAAGTTCTTCCCCTTGTTGCGTGAGATGCATCAGAAACAGCGTGGACTCTATAAGAGGATGCGTCAAGCCGGCAAGGAGAGACCTGCCAGCGAGGAAGGATGTGCCAATGCCATCAGTGAGCGTGACAGACTGGATATCGAACTCAAGAAGTTAGAGCAGTGCTACCATAAGAAGATGGTACAGGTGCTGCCAGCCTCTAAGGTCTATGACGCTATCAAGGCTGAGAACCAGTTCCACCGTCGGATGATGAAAGGGTGGCAGAAGGGCAGACACCATTAAGATCGCATTTCCCACAATGTGGACGGCGTGAGGTACAGACATACCGTCCGTGAAGCAATAACCAGTGATGTGCCCGTGGAATATCTTCCGCGGGTATATTTTTTACCAACATCTGTTCTACCTTATAAGGTGTGTCGTCTTTCTTGCTGACCAGTCCCAGACGATGACTGACACGGAACACATGGGTGTCCACTGCCATCGTCGACTTGCCGAAGGCGACACTCTGTATCACGTTTGCCGTCTTCCTGCCCACACCAGGCAGGTCCAGCAACGCATTCATGTCTGAAGGGACCTTCCCTCCGTGTTTCTCCATCAGTGCACGAGCCATCTGCACCAGGTGCTCAGCCTTGGAGTTAGGGTAGGAGACACTCTTCACATATTCCAGCACATCCTCCATATCCGCTTTCGCCATCGTCTTGGCATCTGGGTAATGACGAAACAGTTCTGGTGTCACTTGGTTGATGCGCTTGTCCGTACACTGTGCGCTCAGGATCACAGCAACCAGCAGTTGAAACACACTGCCGAACTCCAGCTCCGTCTGTACTTCCGGCATCTGCTCACGGAAGTAGTTGAGGATATACGCATATCTGTCTTTTCTGGTCATAAGATTTCTTTTCAATGATAAGTATAATGCATCTTCATGGAGACGTAACCCTTGGGCCATTTCACTTTGTCTACGAAAAACTTAGCGGTACCTTGCGACAGGAGGAACAGGTCGGGTCTCACCTCCTTGAACTCATAATGCATGTTGTTCTGCTTCTCCTGCCAGTCAATGCGTGATATCTGCCAACAGCCGTCAGCGATATGCACCCGCATATTGTCGAGCTTCACTATATAGAACGTTCGGTTGCCTACTGTGTAACTGCCGACATATTTCATGCCCGTCTCTTTCTTTTTCTTATATTTCTTCTGCAGCTCCTTCACTTTCTCGCGTACCTTCTTATAAAACTGGTCATACACGTTGGCACTCATCAAACCATCGTGCTTCAGGAACGAGGCGATCTGCTTCTTCGTCAGCTCCTGTTTCATCTCCACCATCCGCACGTTAGAGGTCGTTATCCTGCCATTATTGTATAGCACATCCTCTGCCATCGTGATACCGAAATGCTTATGTTCCCTGAGGGCACTTACGATAGGTCCGTAGCCAGCCAGACGGGCGGCGAAGGTGATGGTCCTGCGATGGGGAAACGTTTCCAAGTCGATGTCTTTCTCCAATTGGCATGTCACGGAGTAGCGCAGTGCCCTGACTCGCTCCTTCAGTGGTTTGGCATTGGCAAGCACCTTCTTCAATAGGTATTCCTCGAACGTCATACCGTCAGCCAGCACCACCGTCTCAGCCAGATTGAGTGAATAGGCAATGTCCTCATCCTCGTCCTGTGCGGACACGTTCAGTGTCGCAAGCAAGACCACAACTGTAAATAATAATCGTATGACTCTCATTCCCTGTCGTTATTAGTTGTCGCAAAGATACTTCTTTTTCCTCGTATCCCCAAACATTTTGCTGTAAAAATGGCAAGGCAGTGGTTGGATGAAGGTGATGCTTTTCTTCACCAATAAAATTGTGCCAATTGAATCGGCACAAATCCCTACACGTAATTTTTTTAACCCTTGCCACCGTTGCCGCCTTGCAAAACTGATTGATAATCAGCGGATTGCTGGTGACAAGGAAGCGGCAACGGTGGCAAGGAAATGCGATTTTGCCCAAAAAGTAGGGATGTTTTGTCTCAAAAAAGAGAGCAAAACGGGGTCGTCACCAGACTACAGTTTGTTCTTGGGGAGAGAGAAGGCACTCCGATCAAAGATAGAAGGCATCCCGATCAAAGATCGGAGTCAGGGGGATTCTGTATTCCATGCCATGGAACAAGTTGTTCCACCCTATGGAACAAAGTGTTCCACCCCATGGAACAAACAGGAAGGCGGCACCTCCTTGGGG
>CAJONQ010000015.1:668-43029 GCA_905235835.1 uncultured Prevotella sp. | reverse complement strand
TGAATACTGATTTTTTCATGTTTTTGTCGTTTTTTATATATATTAATAATGTGTTGGTTACTTCTCTCCTCCTTATCATTACGCATCATTAGCATGCTGTTACAACAACAGCAACACATTCGCATTCGATTCATACTCATTGTCTTCATAATTTTCTTTCTTTTTTATTGACTATTTTGTTACTTTGTCTCTAAAACACGTTATGATGTCTTTTCGACGATGCAAAGGTACGGCGGAATTCTGACTCCCACAATACCCTTTGAACGGCATTTTTCTATACCGCAAATTAGGTATAGACGCCTTCTGTTGTAAAATGACTTAAAAGAAATGCTGGATTCTTGAAAAGAATTTAGTATCTTTGCCGAAAATTAGTGAGAAATGAAAGCAATAAACACAAAAAATGCACCAGCCGCTATCGGACCGTATAGCCAGGCTATCCAAGTAGGGAATCTTATCTATACATCAGGACAGATTCCCATCGACCCTGTTACTGGAAATTTCGTGGAGGGAGGTATCCAGGAACAGAGTCGACAGGCACTCTGTAATGTTAAGGCAATACTGGAGGAGGCAGGAACGGATTTGAGCCGTGTCGTCAAGACAACAGTATTCCTTGCGGACATGTCGGACTTCGCAGCAATGAATGCCGTCTATGCCGAGTTCTTCACACAACCCTATCCCGCCCGTTCCGCCGTTGCCGTGAAGACACTGCCGAAAGGTGCCATGGTAGAGATAGAGGTCATTGCGGAACTGTAAACGACTGATTCAATTGCCAAATATTGTCATTGTTATTCTAAATAGTCGTCAACTACATCCATAGGCATCTCGGGGGCGAATGGATAGAGCAATACGTCACGGCGCAGGCATAACCGCAAAGCAATACCGCGAATTAACCGGCAATTAATATACACCTTATGGCAATAGAACAAGCGATATTCAGACGAACAGAACTGTTGTTGGGCAATGAAACGGTAGACCGAATAGCCCAGCAACGGGTTATTATCTTTGGTGTGGGTGGTGTCGGATCCTGGTGTGCTGAGAGTCTGGTGCGCAGTGGTATCCGGCTGTTGACGATTGTCGACTCCGACCGGGTGTGTATCACCAACATCAACCGTCAGTTGATGGCTACTACGAAGACGGTAGGACAGGTGAAAGTGGAGGCACTGAAAGAACGTTTGCTGACCATCAATCCCAGTGCGGAGATCGTGGCACTGCAGAAGATCTTCACGGAAGAGACTGCTCATGAGTTTCAAATAGAGACATATGATTATATCATTGATGCTATCGACTCGCTGAAGGACAAGGCATTACTCATTGAACTCGCCTGTCAGACAAAGGCGAAGTTCTTCTCATCGATGGGTGCTGCCTTGAAACTCGACCCCACGAGGATTCAGGTGGCAGAGTTCTGGAAGGTGAAGGGTGACCCGTTGGCTCGTGCGTTAAGAAACCGCTTCAAGAAGCAGAGACGCTTCCCGAAGCGGAAATTCCAATGTGTCTTCTCTGATGAACTCTTACAGAACAGAGGTCATAACGCTACCTGTGGCACGGAGCAGTGTATGTGTCCTAAGGCAAAGAACGGACCTGGAGATCCTACGCTGTTGAACCATGAGTGGTGCTCCTCTAAAGCACAGATCAACGGTACTCTTGCCCATATTACCGCTATCTTCGGCTTTATGCTCGCTGGTCTGGTGATACAAGATGCTACTGCTGAGTAGTACTAAAGATGCTGTTCCTTGTCAATCACCTCACCATTAAGAATCTTAAAGGAGTTGAGGTGGATGCCCTCATGCAGGGAGAGGATGGCATAGCGGATGGTAGGATCATTCGCCAGTCGCAGATCCTCCTGTGATGGACGTGAGGGAGAGGCGGGATGACTGTGCCAGTTGGCAAGGATCCTCAGTCCTTTCGAACGTGCGTATTTCAAGGCAGCGAACTGATCCTTTGGTGCGAAAGAGAAATGCTCTGGCGAATGGTCGATATTCTCCATCCAGTAGTTCTCTGTGACGACATCATCAGCACCCAGAAGATAGCCACAGGTCTCATTGGGGGCATCCTTCTGAGCCTGTGCTATCATCTCGTCTATGACATTTTGGTTGATTCTCATCGTTTTAATGTTTTAAGTCGCAAGCAGCCTGCTCGTAGTCAATCAACTCCGTGATGGTGGGGTGCTCACCACAGATAGCACACGAGGGGCGTTGCTTGACAGGGATGGTACGGAACTGCATCGTCTTGGCATCGAAGGTCAGCAGGCGATTAGTCAACAAGTCGCCAACACCCGTGAAATACTTCAAGGTCTCAGCAGCCTGGATAGTACCTAACATACCAGCGATGGCTCCTAAGACACCAGCCTGTGAGCAGGTGGGAACGGCACCAGCGGGTGGTGGCTCTTTAAAGAAACAACGATAACAGGCAGTGCCTGGCAGATGCGTGAAGGTCTGTCCGTTGAAGCGCAGGATACCTCCATGTGAGAAGGGCTTGCCAGCCATCACACAGGCATCGTTGATGAGAAACTTCACCGGGAAATTGTCAGTGCCATCGACGATGAAGTCATATTCCTTGATGATATCCAGTGCATTGCCCGACCAGAGGAACTCATGGAAGGTGTCCACCTTCACATCAGGATTGATGGCAAGGATTTTCTCTTTCGCACTCTCCACCTTAGGGACTCCCACATCCTTGGTGAAATGGATGATCTGGCGTTGTAGGTTGGAGAGGTCAACAACATCGGCATCAATAATACCGATACGACCGATACCCGCAGCCGCGAGATAAAGGGAGACGGGGGCTCCCAGACCTCCGGCACCCACTACGAGTACCTTGGCATTGAGGATTTTCTCCTGTCCCTCCACGCCTACATCCTGTAAAAGGATATGGCGTGAGTAACGTTGTATCTGCTCTTCAGTGAAATCGTACATAACTCTAAACTATGAACTAAATACACCCTCCTCCCATGAAGTACAAGAAATCGACAGTGTCACCTTCCTTGATCTGAATACCATCCCATTCGGAGCGGTCAGCGAAATCCTCGTTCACCTGTACACTGACCATTTCCGGCTGCTGTACGTCATTCTGTTTGATTAACTCGGTCAGGGTGAGTGGAAGTTGTACTTCCTGAGCCTCACCATTTACTATGATTTTAGCCATTTCTATAAACTATTTACGATTACCATTTGTCGCCACAATCTTATGAAGTGCTATCACTAACTTGTCGACATCCTCCTTTGAGTTGTATAAAGCGAAGGTTGGTCGTACAGACATCTCATGACCCAAGGCTCGAAGAGCAGGTTGAGCACAATGGTGACCAGCACGGACGGCAATACCTTCTTTGTCGAGTAACTGACCTGTCTCTGGAACAGGAATACCCTCTAAATAGAACGAGACAACAGAGACACGATGCTTAGGGTTGCCAATGAGATGCAAGCCCGGTACCTGTGCCAGTTGCTCTCGTGCATATTCTGTCAATTGATGCTCATGGTGCTCTATATTGCGAATACCAATACGACTTACGTAGTCGAGGGCTGCACCCAGTCCGATGGCATCAGCCACATTAGGTGTACCAGCCTCGAAACGGGCAGGGGGTGTGTTATATTCCGTACGCTCTATTGTTACGTCCTTGATCATATTACCGCCACCCTGCCATGGATGTAATTTCTCTAACAATTCATGCTTACCGTACACCACTCCGATTCCATTAGGACCATAAATCTTATGCCCACTGAACACAAAGAAGTCAGCACCTAAGGTTTGTACGTCAACAGGTGTATGGGCAATAGACTGTGCTCCGTCTATCAGTACAGGCACATTGTGGGAATGGGCGATATCTATGATGCGCTGCACGTCGTTAATGGTGCCAAAGGTGTTGTTCACATGACCCACAGAGACGATACGGGTGCGAGGTGTTATCTGTCGCTCCAGTTCCGACAAGATTAAATCACCGTTCTTATCGGTAGGAATAACCCGCAACTCCGCTCCCTGCTCCTTAGCCACTTGTTGCCAGGGTACGATATTGGCATGATGGTCCAGTTCTGAGACGATGACATTATCACCCACAGAGAGATACTGGCGCCCGAAAGTCTGCGCCACGAGGTTGATGCCTTCTGTGGTACCACGTACGAAGATGATGTCATCAGCAGAAGGGGCATTGATAAAACGACGGACTTTCTCACGGGCTCCCTCATAAGCATCAGTGGCACGTGCTGCCAGTGTGTGGGCACCACGATGGATGTTAGAATTATAGTTGCGATAGTAATCCGATATCTTGTCAATCACCTGTACGGGCTTCTGCGTGGTGGCTCCGTTATCGAGCCATACGAGGTCATGACCGTTTACCTGCTGTTGCAAGACAGGGAAGTCTTTTTTGATCTCATCGGTCGACAATGTGTCAGCCTCCTCATAGTTCAACTCCTGCAGTTTCTGAGTCTCAGGAATGCCGATACCAAAGCTCTCATCACCCGGTAAGGTGTGAAATACGAGGGCATCATCTGACGCAGAGACATCCTGTGGCTCATCGTCGGCAAAATATTTGCTGACCACTGCACGCATCTCGTCCAACAAGCAGGTATCGGGCAATCCGAGATCTTGTTTGATGAGTTCTATCATTATTTCTCTACTTTATTACGATGCTGGTAGTCGTGATAGTAGCCTACCTCTACATTCTCAAGAACAGCAATGGCATCGTCTGTCAATGCCGCAAGACTGAAATACTTGGTCAACAGATAGGAGGCGACACCAAACTTGTCGAGACCCATCAGACGAGCACTAAGCGATGGAGCAATCTCACCAGGAATACCACTCTGGTGCAGACCTACCACACCCTGATTCTTCTCACCGGTACGGACGAGGATAATCTTCGTTGTTCCCACACCACGACCAGTAAGGAACTGTCCTTCTACCTCCACTTTATCAGAAGGAATCAAGGGAACCCCACGCCATAGGATGACCTTCGTACCAAAGAGGTCGGTAGTCACAGGTGGTACTCCACGCCAGGTACACTCACGCTCAAAAGCGGCTATCGCACGGGGATGGGCAATGAAGAAAGCAGGCTCTTTCCATACTAATGACAGCAATTCATCGAGGTCATCGGGTGTCGGTGCTCCATAGCGGGTCGTGATGCGATGGGCAGGACTGACAGAGGCAAGCAGTCCGAACTGGTTGTTATTGATGAGTTCCCACTCCTGACGCTCTTTGATACTCTCAACAGAAAGGCGCAGTTGTTCTTCGAGCTGGTTGTAAGGATTATTATAAAGATCGCTTACACGGGTATGTACACGAACAACGGTCTGTAGGGTATTGAGACTGTATTCCGTGGGATTCTCCTCGTAGTCGATATAGGTCTCTGGAATGATATTGTCCTCCTCATGACCACTGACCAGGTCGATATGTTTCTCACCATGATCATTGACCGTCGCCTTCAGGCGCAACTGCTTGTCGACGGCCTTCTGGAAAGTCTGACGGAAGTCTGGAACCTCCTTGATGAATTTCTCTAGTTCAGAGAGTTTCAGGGAGAGGAATATAGAAGGTGTGACAGCACGGACGCTGACCGTGGAGGCTGCGTCATTCAGAAGGTCAGCCTCACCGAAGAACTCACCGTCACCGAGCAGGGCGATACGCAACTCCTCTCCATGAGGACCCTTGTTGATGACTTCCGCCTGACCGCTTGCCACGATGAAGAACTTCTGTTTGTCCTTACCTTCCTTGACAAAGAGATTACCCAGGGACACCTCGACGGTCTCGAAAGAACTTGCCAGACGAGTGACAATCTCATCATCGAAAGCAGAGAACAAAGGAATCTGTTTCAGACTCTTTGCGGTAAATGAGGGAACCCCATTCAGGTACTCGATATTCAGACGTTCCGTCTTCTTGAGTTCTACCTTGGTACGGTTGACGCGGTAAGTACCGCCACTGACCTGAACCCATGGGAGGAGTTTCAGGAGAAGTCTTGGAGTGATACTACCCATCTGAGGGGCAGTCTTGGTGGTGGTCGCCAGTTTTCTGGCGGTGGCAGTGGTCACACTGCGCTGAAGATTGGAATCTGCCATAGTTTAGTATTTTTATTATTTCTTGATAATTACCTTATGTGTTGTACCCTCGACATGCTCTACGGAGAGCACCTCATAGCCCTGATCTACTGCATTACGGGGCACATTATCTAATGGCTCCCCCTCAGAGAGGAGAACCTCCAGGATGTCACCTGCCTGTAACTTAGCCAGTTCAATTTTGGTCTTGACGAAGGTCATCGGGCAATGCTCCTTCGTGATGTCTAATGTCTTTGTTGCCATATCTTCCATGTTTTAAATAAACATTGTCTGTCCTCCCTCCGAGAGTTGCAGGAAGGTTGCTACACCCAGCACGTCCTTGACTTCAGGGATGAAGTCTTCTTTCTTCAGTCCTAACACGTGCATAGCCATCTCACAGGCATAGAGGTTGACACCCAATACCTTGGCAGCCTCTACCAGTTCCTCTAAGGTCGCCACATTATTCTTACGCATCAGGTAGCGGAAGATCTTAGGACCAGCACCGCAGAAATTGAAGCGGCTGGTAGGTGTCGTCTTCAGACCTCCCATCATAAAACCGAAAATCTTCGTCAACCAGTTAGCGCCAAGGAATGCGCGCCCTTGTTTCTTCTTGATAGCATCCAGTCCCCAGAAGGTGAAGAAGATGTTAACCTCATATCCTACGGCAGCGGCACCCGTAGCGAGGGTGAAGACTGCTGTCAACTTGTCGAAATCACCACTGAAGGCGATGAGGCTTAGTTTCTTATTCTCGCTCATAATTAAAATTATAAATAGGTGTACTCAGATACCTCTCACCAGTATCTGGCAGGATGACTACAATGTTCTTTTTCTCGTTCTCCGGACGCTTCGCCACCCGAATGGCGGCAGCCACAGCGGCAGCCGATGACACACCAGTCAACACACCATCGGTACGTGCCAGTTGTCGTCCACGGTCGTATGCCTCATCATCCTTGATACGGATAATCTCATCATAGATTGTCGTATTCAGCACCTTGGGTACAAAGCCTGCACCAATACCTTGCAGCTTGTGAGGACCAGGCTTTCCCCCGCTCAATACGGGAGAACTGTCTGGCTCCACGGCAATCACTTGAATATGCGGATTATATTTCTTCAGCACTTCCCCCACACCAGTGATGGTGCCACCAGTACCGATTCCCGCTACCAGGATGTCCACCTTTCCGTCGGTGTCACGCCAGATCTCCTCTGCTGTCGTCTTGCGATGGATCTCTGCGTTTGCTTTGTTCTCAAACTGTTGGGGAATAAAAGTATTACCAATCTCTTGGGCTAACTCTTGTGCCTTACGGATAGCGCCAGCCATTCCCTCATAGGCAGGAGTCAGCACCAGTTCTGCACCCAGTGCTTTGAGCAGTTTACGGCGTTCCAGAGACATCGCCTCCGGCATGGTGAGTATGAGTCGATAGCCACGGATAACGCTGACCAGAGCAAGTCCGATACCCGTATTGCCACTGGTGGGCTCTATAATCGTTGTGTTTTTATTGATCAAGCCACGACGCTCTGCGTCATCGAGCATGGCGAAACCCACGCGGTCTTTCACACTTCGTGCAGGGTTAAACAGTTCCAGTTTCACGATGATACGGGCTTTCAGCCGTTCTTTCTTCTCTGTGCGACTCAGTTCCAGCAACGGGGTGTTGCCGAGCAAGTCAATAAGGTTGTGGGCGATGTTTGCCATATTCTTGATGTTTTTGTGTAAATATCCGTTTGCAAAGGTAGCGGGTTTTAGGACATCCTGCAATCACACTCTTATGGCATTTCATATACCTAACGTTTGGTATATGCTGCCTCTAACTGCAGCAAGGCCTGCAAGAGGACACTCCTAGGAGTACCGACATTCATACGCATAAAGCCTTCGCCACCAGGTCCGAACATCACACCGTCATTCAGGGCGAGACGGGCGTGGTTGATAAACAGGTCAAGGAGTCTGCTGTGCGATAATCCTAATTCCCTGCAGTCAAGCCATATTAAGAAAGATGCCTGTGGGCGAAGAGGTTTTATGCTTGGCAAATGTTCCTTGCAAAAGTTCTCCACAAAACGGATATTCTCCTCGACATACGCCAGCATCTGCTGACGCCATTCCTCCCCATGCTGATAGGCGGCGATGGTGGCGATGGGTGAGAACAGGGGAGGGTCATTCAACTCATTCGCTTCTAACCAGGTATAGAAGCGACGGCGTAATGTCGGGTTAGGGACAATAGCATAGCTGCTGACGATTCCTGCGATATTAAAGGTCTTGGAGGGTGCTCCAAAAGTGATGCTGCACTGTGCCGCCTCCTCACTGACGGTGGCAAAAGGCACATGACGGTTGCCGAAGAGTGCCATGTCACTATGTATCTCGTCCGACAAGACGAGGATATGATGCTCAAAGCAGAAATGTGCTAACTGCCGAAGTGTCTCCCTTTTCCAACAGATGCCTGCTGGATTATGGGGATTACTCAGTATCAGTATCTTACAATGCTCATCCGTCACTTGCTCCAACTGCTCAAAGTCCATCTCATAACTACCGTCAGACAGTCGCCTTAACGGATTATAAACCACTTTTCGACTGTTACCCTGTGGGGTCAGCCGGAAAGGATGATAGACGGGAGGTTGGATAATCACCTTGTCACCCTCTTCCGAGAACACGTTGACAGCCATGCCGATTCCTTTCACGATACCAGGGATATAGGTCAGCCACTCACGTCGTATATCCCACTCGTGATGGTCATGAATCCATTGGATAATAGTTGTCCATAGCTCCTCAGGTACTACCGTATAGCCAAACAAGGAGTGGTTAAGACGCTGTCGTAATGCCTCCGTGATAAAAGGTGGTGTCTCGAAGTCCATATCAGCGACCCATAACGGCAGCAGGTCACTACGTCCATATCGCTCTTGCAGTACTCCATGCTTTAGGTCACCACTGCCACGACGGTCTATGATCTTGTCAAAACTATAGGTCATCTCCTAATGCTTGTTGAATGTCCTCTAATAAATCCTCTACGGCCTCCAGTCCTACTGACAGGCGGATAGTGGTCTGTCGCACATCCATCCTTTCTAACTGCTGAGGTGAGAAGAGTCCGAAGATAGTGCTTGCCGGATGAATCGCCAACGTACGGTTGTCGAAGAGATTGGTGGCACGGTGTATGAGTTTCAGACGGTTGAGGAAACGGAAACACTCTTCTTTGCTTTTCAGGTCAAAAGTCAGCATGGCACCAGCCGTCTTCCCGAACTGTCGCTGGGCAAGGTCATGATAGGGATGATCTTCCAGTCCGATATAGTTGACAGCCTTTACGAGTCCAGACTCTTTTAATACTTTTGACAGTTCGAGCGCATTAGCTGCCTGTCGCTGATAACGTACATCCAGGGTCTCCAGTCCTAATGTCTGTAAATAAGCTGCCTGTGGTGTCATATAGGCACCGAGGTTAAATAACAATTCATACTTGATGCGCTGGTTAATCTGTGGGAAGGTGCCATAGTCAATGACCAGTCCTCCCAGTGACGTGCCACCACCAGAGAGGTATTTCGTACTGGATACCACTTCCACATCCACGCCAAGCTCTTTCAAATGTGTCTCCGTAAAGGGAATCACCGTTGAGTCGGCAATCACAGGAACCCCTTTCTGATGGGCAATCTCAGCAATAACGGGAAGATCAGCGACCTCCAATTGCGGATTGGTGACAATCTCCAGGAACACACAACAAGTATGCTCGTCAATCGCATCCTCCACTGTTTGCAGGTTGGTCAGGTCACGCAATCGGGGTTTCACACCAAAACGCAAGAAGGTGTTGGTGACTAAGGCAAGGGTGTTACCAAAGAGATGATGAGAGGTCACGATGTTCTTCCCCTGTGCTGCTACAGCAAGGAGGGTGTTACTGATAGCCGCCATGCCCGAGTTGAAGGCGGTTACATGGGCAGCACCCGTCAAAGAACGTACACGCTGTTCCAAGTTGGTCACGGTAGGGTTCTCCACACGGGCATAGTCGGGTGCCTTGATACGGTTACAGAAAACATCTGCCATCTGCTGGGCATCCTCAAACTCAAAGGCGACATTATGGTATATAGGTACGGACAGTGAGCCATAGGCATCAGGTCGTACATAAGGGGTATCAATAGCAATGGTCTGTTTCTTCATAATTGTTTAAATATAAAACTCTGAAGGGTCTACCAGTCCGGCACGAAAAGCGTATTTCACAGCCTCGTGGGCAGTATTCACCTGCAGTTTCCTGAATATGTTCTTTTTATGGGTATTCACCGTATGGACACTGGAAAAACGCTCGTAGGCTATCTCCTTGGTGGTTTTCCCTTGTGCTACCCCACGTAGGATCTCTATCTCTGTATGGGTCAGTACTTTTGAGTGTTGCTCTTCCTCTGCCTGTTGACAGATTAGCACTTCGGCAGCACGCTGGCAGAGATAACGCTCTCCACGGATGGCATACTCAATAGCATGGCGGAACAACTTAAACGGTGAGTCCTTGAACACAATACTTACATTACGGACGGTATAAACCAGTTTGCGCATTAACGGTGCTGTCAGGTCGTCACTCACCATCAACCACTGTGCATGTGGGAACCGTTCGATGATAATCAGTAACTGGTCCTCGTCCTCTATATTAAATAAGGTGTAGTCGAGAAGAACAATACTGCTCTCCTCTGCCTGCAACTGTTTCACCAGTTGCTCCTTGTCAGTAGCGTTATGTAGGGTGGCACTCTCATGCTCTCGGATGAGTGTCTTCAGTGCAAAAGCCGTCAGTTCCTGATTGTCTGCAAGTATAAAATTCGTCATATAGCTTCGTCTTATTTAGTTTGACGGTGCAAAGGTAAGGGGAATAGGGGAGGCATACAATACCGCATTTCGGTTATTCCACCTACCATACGTTTGGTATATCGATTAAAAAACCTAAATTCTTTTGTAGTTTACATACTTATTAGTACCTTCGCACCCGATATGCGACAATTATTACTGATAGTCATGATGCTGGTGACAATGGGTGTCTTCGCCCAGAACGACCAGAAGCGGCAGGACATCGACCTCGACAGTCCTACCTTCGTACCTACTGTGAAGGTGGGTAAGGTGTTGGAGAATGGCGACAGTATTCAGTATATGGAGATGAATAATGTTTATGTCTATCCTCCTATCTCGTTCAGTAGTAAGAAACAGCAACAGGCTTATAACCGTCTGGTGAAGAATGTGAAGATTGTGTTACCCATTGCCAAGGAGGCTCGTGCCATCATGATGGAGACTGCGGAGTTCTTGGAGACACTACCCGACCAGAAAGCAAAGGACGTCCACATGAAACTGGTGGAGAAGAGTATCATGAAGGAGTATAAGCCTCGGATGAAGAAACTGACTTATTCGCAAGGAAAGTTGTTGATTAAACTGATTTATCGTGAGAGTAACTCCTCGGGTTATGAGTTGATACAAGCATTCCTCGGTCCTGTCCGTGCAGGATTCTACCAAGCCTTTGCATGGGCTTTTGGTGCCAGTCTGAAGAAGAAATACGACCCAGAGGGTATCGACCGTCTCACAGAACGTGTCGTGTTGATGGTAGAGGCTGGACAGATTTAGGTTCTACCAAGAATCAATGTTGATGATGTAACTCTTGGATATACTGCCACAGCTGGCGGTAGAAAGGATGACGTGTCAGGGTGGGGGCATCACCAAGGATGATGACCTTCATACGGGCTCTGGTGATGGCGACATTCATGCGGCGGAGGTCACGCAGGAACCCGATCTGTCCCTCTTCGTTCGAGCGGACCATGGAGATGAGGATGATGTCACGCTCCTGTCCTTGGAAACCGTCAACGGTATTGATACTGATCTGACGACGGAAGGGCTTGAAGAACTCCCGTTTCATCAGCAGGCGACGGAGATACTGTACCTGGGCACGATAGGGCGAGATGATTCCTACGTCGATACGTTCGTCCAACAGTCGTTGCTTGCCGATGCGCTCGAAATACTGCTGTAGGGTGTTCAGGGTCAGCTCTGCCTCCTCCTTATTGATACGTCCGAACGACTCACCCACAAACTCCTCACGGAACTTCTCATTTCTCATTTCTAATTCCTCATTCCTCATTTCGTTCGTGTCATGCCATTCCATCGGGATGTCGAGGTCGAGGATACCACGGTATTTTACTTGTGGGGCACTCTCCACTTGTCCGTTGTAGAAATAATTGGAGGAGAAACGCATGATGTCATCGTTCATGCGATACTGCATCCTCAGCAGGGTGACAACCTCTGGTTTCATCTCCACGATACGCTCCATCAGTGTCTTGCCTAACCCTGCCTTTAACGCGGCAATACTCTTGACAGTGGGCGGCAACTGACAGTGGTCACCTGCAAGGATGACACGACTGGCACGACGGATGGGTATCCAACAGGCAGCTTCTAACGCCTGTGCCGCCTCGTCAATAAACAAGGTGCCGTATTTCTGTCCGTCCAACAAGCGGTTGGCGGCTCCTACCAAGGTACAGGCAATGACACGTGCCTCCCCAAACAATTCGTTATTGATACGGATCTCCAACTCAGTGGCTCTTCCCTTCAGACTCTCTAACTTCTGATGGAACTTTTCATCCCCTCGCTTACGATGGGAACGTAGTTCACGGATCGCCTTGCGGATCGCCCACAGGTGGGGATAGTCAGGGTGTGCCTCGAAGCGTCGCTCATAGGTGAACGACAGCATCTTGTCGTTGACACGGGTAGGGTTGCCGATACGCAGGACGTTGATACCCCTGTCCACCAGTTTCTCGGAGATCCAGTCGACAGCCATATTACTCTGGGCACATACCAGCACTTGACTCTCCCGCATCAACGTCTCACGGATCGCCTCTACCAGTGTCGTCGTCTTACCAGTACCAGGAGGACCATGTACGATGGCGACATCCTTAGCCCGCAGCACCATATTGACAGCCTCTTCCTGGGTGGGGTTCAGATAAGGGAAATGCATGGGTGGGAATACAAAGGTCTCTGCCTTCTGACGGGAATAGAAGAGGTCACGCAAGTATCCGATACGTCCTTTCCCTTTGATGGCACGGTCGAGCGCCTCTAACATCAGCCGGTAACTCGTCTCGTCGAAAGAGAGTTGTACCCCCAGATGTGGTGTGTTCTGGATGGTGACCAGATACCCGTTATTGGGGATGATACACACCATACGGTCGCCATCCACATAACTGACAGTGGCAGTGAAGGGGAGGTATTTGATCTGGTGGTTCTCACAAGAGAAGAACACCACCGTCTTGCCAAACTCGAAGGTGTGCTCAATCTCCTGGTCGGAGGTACGTATCACCTCTACGGCAAGTTGGTTGAGGGAGTTGTAATAACTCTTCTCCACCTTCAGGGGCCACCATGCATCACCCCGCTTGACCTTTCGCTGCACCCCCATCTCCTCCGTCTGTTTGCGGAAAGCCTCCTTCTCCGTCTGGTACTCCAGTTGGAGTAGCAGCCGTTGTTGTTCTAATGCCTGTATGGGTGATACCTGTTGACTCATATAGTGTGCAAAGATACGAATTTAATTGAAAAAAGAAAGTTGAAAATGAGAAAATATTCGTAATTTTGCACAGGAAATGAAGCAGTTGCATCCCTTACATACCGATATCCCAAAGCCGGAGCGGTTCACCTATCCGTTCTGCTACGAGCCACACCCGTTGTGCCAGTTGGCGGCAAAGGAGGTGCAGGCATATATTGCCAGTCATGCGGAGATCAAGGAGGATGCGGATAACGGCAAGATGTTTGGGGTACTTGTGGTGGATACGCCTGAGGGGGTCTCCTTTCTCTCCGCCTATAGCGGGTTGTTGGCAGGTCGTAACGACTGGGACTATTTCGTCCCTCCCGTCTTTGACGCGCAACAGCCTGACGGCTATTTCAAACAAGAGGAGCGAAAAATATCCACATTGATAGCCTCCCCTGAGCAGGGGAGGTTGGAGGGGTCTAAACGCTCCCAAGACCTCCAACTTTGGTTGTTCCACCAGTATCAATTACTGAACGCACGAGGGAAGTCCAAGGACTTGGTGGATATCTGGCAGTCGTATTATAGTCGTGAGAAACTGCGACGTAAATTCCCATTACCCCCAGGAGGGACAGGTGACTGTTGTGCGCCCAAATTATTGCAATATGCCTATCAGCAAAACCTGAAACCTGTCTGTATGGCGGAGTTCTGGTGGGGGCGTTCTACCAAGGAGGAGCTGCGCCAGCACTTGAACTATTATCCTGCTTGCCGGGGAAAATGCAAACCCATCCTGACATGGATGTTACAAGGGCTGGAGGTGGATGTGAACCCGGAGACATTGGGATTCCCCCATTTGGAGATAGAGACCGTCTATGAGGACGACTATCTGTTGGTGATTAACAAACCGTCTGGCTTGCTCAGTACTCCTGGCAGGGTGGAGCAGTATAGTGTGGAGACGGTGATGCGCCAGCGTTACCCTGATGCCGTGATCGCCCATCGGCTGGATATGTGGACCTCAGGACTGTTGATCGTGGCGAAGTCGATGGAGGTCTATTGCCCTCTGCAACAGCAGTTCATCAAACATCAAGTGCGCAAACGCTATGTCGCCCTTCTGGACACTCTCCATTCTCCACTCTCCACTCTCCACTCTCCCACCGGCACCATCTCCCTACCTCTCCGTCCTGACCCGATGAACCGTCCACGGCAGGTGGTGGATATGGAGCACGGCAAACGTGCCGTGACAGATTACGAGTTTCTCAAAAGCCTCCCCTCATCAGGGGAGGTTGGAGGGGTTCTTGTCGCCCTCTATCCCCAGACAGGACGCACCCACCAGTTGCGCATCCATTGTGCCCATCCTGACGGATTAGGCATCCCCATCAAGGGCGATGAGTTATATGGTACGAAGACAGACCGTCTATACCTGCATGCCGAACAGATATGGTTCCAACATCCCGTCACGGGGCAAGAGATGCACTTGGAAGTTCCAGCCCCCTTCCTCTAAACTCCAAACTTTGAACTCTAAACTCTAAACTTTATAAGGTATGGTAAAGCACATGATTCTCTGGACATTGAATCCAGAACTCTCAGAAGAAGAGAAGAAAGCCGTTAAGGCAGGTATTAAGGAAGGTTTGGAAGGCTTGGTAGGTAAGGTACCAGGACTATTGGAGTGTAAGGTTTATATTGATGGACGTTTGTCATCCTCCACAGCAGACCTGATGCTCGACAGTACGTTGGAGAGTCCTGAGGCTCTCAAAGGTTATAAAGATCATCCAGCCCACCTTGCCGTTGCTAACGGCAAAGTACGCCCCTACACCGTCCAGCGTAGTTGTCTGGATTTTGAGATCTAACCATATAGAACATGGTAACAAGAAAAAGCCCCACCAATATGGTGAGGCTTTATTCTTATCATAGCCTCCCCTCCACAGGGGAGGTTAGAGGGGTCTGTCTTTCTTTTTACTTCTTGTTCAGAGCGAGGTCGATGGCAACAGCGATAGCAACGGTAGCACCTACCATTGGGTTGTTACCAATACCTAAGAAGCCCATCATCTCTACGTGAGCAGGAACAGAAGAAGAGCCTGCGAACTGAGCGTCAGAGTGCATACGACCCATAGTGTCAGTCATGCCATAAGAAGCAGGACCAGCAGCCATGTTGTCTGGGTGCAGGGTGCGACCCGTACCACCACCAGATGCTACAGAGAAGTATGGCTTACCAGCCAAGGTGCGCTCCTTCTTGTAAGTACCAGCTACTGGGTGCTGGAAGCGAGTGGGGTTGGTTGAGTTACCCGTGATGGATACGTCAACGTTCTCATGCCACAGGATAGCAACACCCTCACGAACATCGTCAGCACCATAGCACTTTACCTTCAGACGGCTGGGGTTGTTACCGTAAGGAACCTCCTTGACAATCTTCAACTCAGAGGTGAAGTAGTCGAACTGGGTCTGTACGTAGGTGAAACCGTTGATACGGCTGATGATCTGAGCAGCGTCCTTTCCAAGACCGTTCAGAATCACACGGAGAGGCTTCTGGCGAACCTTGTTAGCCATCTCGGCAATCTTGATAGCACCCTCAGCGGCTGCGAAACTCTCGTGACCGGCAAGGAAAGCGAAGCACTCAGTCTCCTCACGCAGCAGACGAGCGGCGAGGTTACCATGTCCAAGACCTACCTTACGGTCGTCAGCAACACTTCCGGGGATACAGAATGACTGCAGACCGATACCGATAGCCTCGGCAGCGTCAGCGGCTGTCTTCACACCCTTCTTGATAGCGATAGCGGCACCACAAACGTATGCCCACTTGGCATTCTCAAAGCAGATACGCTGAGTGTCCTCACACATCTGATAGGGATCAACACCTGCTTTGTCACAAATCTCGTTGGCTTCTTCAATACTATTGATGCCATTCTCTTTCAGAGCTGCAAGAACCTGGTTGATACGGCGCTCCTGACTCTCAAATTGTACTTTTCTAATCATCGTCGTGTCCTCCTTTATTCTTTACGTGGGTCAATTGCCTTTACTGCACCCTGCTCCTCTGTCGTACGACCATAAGAGCCGGTAAACTTCTTCACAGCCTCATTGGCATCCATGCCGTTCTTGATGGCTTCCATCATCTTGCCAAGGTGTACATACTCGTAACCGCACACCTCGTTGTTCTCATCGAGGAACATCTTGGTGATGTAACCCTCAGTCAATTCCAGATAGCGGGTTCCCTTTGCGACGGTTCCATAGAGCGTACCAGTCTGTGAGCGAAGTCCCTTACCAAGGTCCTCCAAACCAGCACCGATGGCAAGACCACCCTCAGAGAAAGCACTCTGTGTACGACCATAGACAATCTGCAGGAACAACTCACGCATAGCGGTGTTGATAGCGTCGCATACCAAGTCGGTATTCAATGCCTCCAACAGGGTCTTACCAGGCAGGATCTCACTTGCCATAGCGGCAGAGTGGGTCATACCTGTACAACCGATGGTCTCCACCAGTGCCTCCTGGATGATACCGTCCTTCACGTTGAGGCTCAGTTTGCAGGCACCCTGCTGAGGTGCGCACCAGCCAATACCATGGGTGTAACCCGAAATGTCCTTAATCTCTTTTGCCTGAATCCATTTGCCCTCCTCGGGAATGGGAGCAGGTCCATGATAAGCGCCTTTGCAGACACTGCACATGTTCTTCACTTCAGTGGAATAAATCATTGTTATCTCTAATTAGAATTAAATAAATGTATCTCTAATTTGCAAAATTACGTTGATAATTTCAACTATCCAAACTACAATCCTCCTATTTAAGAACAATTAACAGAGATAAATACCTATTTTTTGTGATGGTGCTGGAAACTTTGTAACTTTGTCAACTGAATATGGCATTATGATGGGTGACTTGATGCTTGTCAAGAAGATGACATTTTACAGATAAAAAAGACGGAAAGGCTTGTTGTGCCCGTACACAACCACTACCTTTGCATCGTCAAAAGACATAAAGATTGTTTCAGGAACACATTGAGAGAGATTGTTTCAGGTATTAATTTAAAAGTAAGAAGATTATGATTATTTTGAATTATGTAGTAGTTTCGCTCGCAAAGAAGACTATTTCAATGATGAAGAAATAAGCCGCGAGCTTAGTTTTGAACGATTAGAAAAATTGAGAGAATAAATAAAATCCTGTGAGTCGGATGACCCGCAGGGTTTTTTGGTTTCAGGTTTCAACTCTGAACTATCAACTCTGAACTATGAACTCTTCTGAACTCTTCCAGAATGCGGAGCAAGTCCTCCACCTTCTCCGCACGGAGCATGGCGATACGGGTCTGGCGGAAGTTAGGAATACCCTTGAAGACAGGTGAGGCGGCAAGATGGCGACGGGTATGGAGAATACCCCGATACTCGTCGATACGCTCCACGTTGATACGCAACTGTTCCTCCAACACATCTATCTTCTCGTCTAAGGTCAGTTCCCGACGACTGAAGATCCACGGACAACCGAAGGTGGCACGCCCGATCATCACGGCATCCACCCCATACTCCTCGAAGGCATGGTCGGCATCATCCAACGACTTGATATCACCATTGCCGATGATAGGGATATGGATACGGGGATTCCTCTTCACCTCCCCGATCAATGTCCAGTCAGCATTCCCTGTGTACATCTGGGCACGGGTCCTGCCATGAATCGTCAGTGCCTGGATGCCACAGTCCTGCAACTGCTCCGCAAGCTCAGTGATGATCAGTTGCTCCGCATTCCATCCCAGTCGGGTCTTTGCCGTGACAGGGAGTTTGACGGCATTCACCACCTGACGGGTAATCTCCAGCATCTTCGGGATGTTCTGCAGCATACCGGCACCAGCACCTTTGCCAGCCACCTTCTTCACTGGACAGCCGAAGTTCAGGTCGATGACATCAGGACCTGCCTGCTCCACGATCTTCGCCGCCTCCACCATTGCCTCCACGTCACGTCCGTAGATCTGAATACCCACAGGACGCTCCTCGTCAGCGATTGTCAGTTTCCGGATGGTCGACTTCACGTCCCTTACCAGTGCCTCCGCTGATACGAACTCCGTATACACCATCGCAGCCCCAAACCGCTTGCACAGCATGCGGAACCCGATATCTGTCACATCCTCCATAGGTGCCAGAAATACCGGCTTCTCCCCCAATTCTATATTTCCTATCTTCATAACAAAAACTTAACTTCAACTCTAAACTCTGAACTCTAAACTCTGAACTCTCCACTCTAAACTCTCAAATGCCACGTTCCCCCAGCCAAAGCCTTGACAACCCCCTTCATTTCCAGTTGGAAAAGAAGGGCGGTCAACGGACCAATAGGAATATTCGTCTTCACACTCATCACGTTCAGTTGCAGGTCATTCGTCTTCCGCAGTAAATCCACCACAGCCTGCTCCTCAGTCGTCAGTTCACCAAACAACTCCCCCTCCACCATCTTACCTCTTACCTCTTCCATCTTACCTCTTTCTTTCCACCCCATCGCCTCCACGAAGTCCTGTGCCGAGGTAATCAGTGCCGCTGTGTTGTCACGGATCATCTTGTTACAACCCTCCGAATACGGCATACCGACGGCACCAGGGAACGCAAACACGTCACGTCCGTATTCCTGGGCGATGCGACAGGTGATCAGACCACCACCCTTGTAGGCACTCTCCACCAGTATCGTAGCGTCCGACATACCAGCCACGATACGGTTACGCTGTCGGAAGTTATTAGGCAAAGCCTGTGTCTGACTCATATACTCCGTCAGCAGTCCCCCATGCCGCACCATCTCTACCGCCGTGTCCCGATGCAGATGCGGATAGATCTGGTCCAGTCCGTGGGCAAGGACACCCACCGTCTCAAAACCATTCTCCAGTGCATGCCGATGCGCACAGATATCCACCCCATAGGCTAACCCACTGACAATCAGCACGTCAGGACATAGTTGGCGCAGGTCACTGACGAAGCGACGGATCAGGTCCTGTCCGTAGGTGGTACACTGGCGAGTCCCCACAATATCAACGACATGTCGTTGATTCAGGTCCGCCACACCTTTATAATATAATATGATAGGAGCATCGGAGCATTCACGGAGCCGTTGCGGATAGTCCGCATCCTTCAAGGTCAGAGTGCGGATATTATTCTTCGTGATGAACTCCATCTCCGCAGCAGCCCTGTGCAGTGCCTCATCCCACGGAAACTGTTGCCTCGTCTGCTCATATACAGCATGCCCACTGCCCAGTTCCTTGTAGAGTTGCAGGACGACGGCATGGTTCACCCCAGTCAGCCGAGTCAGAGCGATAGTATAGTATATCTCCTCACTCATAGGTAGGGTGCAAAGGCTTGGTCATACTCCTCATTCTCTCCCAGTCTCCCGTTGATCAGACATACCAGCATGATCTTCCCCTTGAAGCATATCGCCTCGTCGGAGGCACGATAGATATCCTGATGGAAGATATATTTAAACCCATCCTTCTCAATCCACAGGCGAGAGATAAACTCATCGTCACAGCGCAGTGGAGCCTTGTATTGCAGTTCCATACGAGCCACCACGGCATCCACCCCCTTCTCATGCATCTGTGCAAAACTCAGTCCACAGTGTTTCAGGAACAAGTGTCGGGTATGCTCCGTATAGTGCAGATAGTTCGCATTATTCACGATTCCCTCGATGTCGCACTCATAGTCACGCACCTCCATTCTGGTCTCAAAAATGTATTTGCTCATATCTCTAAATTTTAAGCTTTCTTCAAGTATTCGTATCCGATGCGACAACGCAAACATTCCTTCTTGTCGCAATATTCTTTTTTCAGTTGGATGAGTGCCTGTGAGTCACCGGCATTCTTCACCTCCAGTCCGCACTCTTTCCATAAACGGATAATATAGTTGTTCTCTGCCTTGAGTTGCTCAAGAAGGTCGAAGGCACGGTCGCAGAGTGCTTCGTTTGCCGTATGTCGTCCATAGGCAAATAGCATGGGGATGCAAGTGTTGATCATCAACAGGTTGATGGAGAAGGGAGAAAGGTTCTTCTCGTTAGGGTCACTTGCTGAACCGAAGGTATAATGGGTCTCCCAATAAGGGGTTACTTTGGTATTCAATAGGTCTTGTAAGGCAAATACATCCTTACATTCTATCAGTTGGGACAGTCCTGTTCTCCGTTCATAATAGAGGTTGGCGAGTTGTGACAACCGTATATGGGGAAAGTTCTGGGGGCGTAGCCGTAGGAACTTCCACTGCTTGTAGTCCATCGGTTGTAATGAGAACTTATGGGCAAGGTAAAGATACTCATTACGTAACTTAGCGAAATAGCCCTCATTCAAGGCATCCTGTTGGTAACGTTCTGGTACTGCCTCTATATCCAACAGTCCTGCCTGCCCCATGAAGATAGCCTCTATCTGGAAGAGGTCGTCACGGTGGTGGGCGACAGCGGAGAGGGGGATATGTGCCGCCCATTCCTCAAAAGTGTCGCCATTGATGCCGAAACCATAGTTACGGGCAAGAGTCATGAAATAGGCATCTTCCCACGAGCCGTTCATCTGCTCTGCACGTCGCCGGATAGCCTCTGTCTTCTGTTCCAACCGTTCTGTCTGCAATGCTGCCATCCACGAATGGACGGTCAGTGAAGTCAAGTCGGGGATAATCTGATAGCAGGGTGGATACTTGTCAGTACGTAACAGTTCCTCATAGTTCTCCCTTACAGAAACAGGTACTTCCAACTTCATTTGTGGAATATACTGTCCTTGTGTGTTCGTCACCTCAGTATCGGGATAATTTGTGACATGCAGCACGACATTGTCATAAGCCTTGTCTTTGTCATGTCCGTGTAGATACCAGTCGCTCGACTTGTCGTGAATCTCCACATTACCCACCCAGAGGGTCTGATTGATTCTCACCTTTGCATTAAAGAAGTCGGGACCGCTGTTATGGTTGTGCAATCCTGGGTCAATCACTTCGACGGGTCTGCCATCTGTCGTTTTAAGTTCGCTTAATGGGAACATCTTATGTTTCCAAGCGTAATGTAATAGTTGTTCCATACCTATTTATATTTCCTTCCCTGTATAAAGTTGATAGTATTTCCCTTTTTGTTGGAGCAGTTCCTCATGGGTGCCTTGCTCGATGATGTGACCGTGGTCGAGGACGATGATCTGGTCGGCATTGCGGACGGTACTGAGGCGGTGGGCAATGACGAAGGTGGTGCGTCCCTGCATGATGGTGTCCATACCTCGCTGTACCAGTTGTTCGGTACGGGTGTCGATACTGGAGGTCGCCTCGTCGAGGATCAGGACGGGGGGATTGGCAACGGCAGCACGGGTAATGGCAAGGAGTTGGCGCTCGCCTTGGCTGAGGTTGCCACCGTCTCCGCTGAGCATGGTATGGTAGCCGTTGGCGAGACGACGGATGAAGTCGTCGGCTCCTACTAACTGGGCTGCCTGGATGCACTCCTCGTCGGTGGCGTCGAGTTTGCCGTAACGGATATTGTCGATGACGGTACCAGTGAAGAGGTGGGTCTCCTGCAGGACGATGCTCATACTCTTACGGAGGGCATCCTTGCGGATATCGGTGATGGGGATGCTGTCGTAGAGGATATGACCGCCTTGTATCTCGTAGAAACGGTTGATGAGGTTGATGATGGTGGTCTTACCGGCTCCCGTGCCTCCCACGAAGGCGATCTTCTGTCCGGGGTTGGTATTGATATCGATATCGAAGAGTACTTGTTTCTGGGGGGTATAGCCGAAGTCGACATCCTTGAAGTCTACGTCACCTTGGACGAGTTGAGAATTGAGAGTTGAGAGTTGAGAGTTGACCCATTTTCCATCTTCCATAGTCCATGTTCCTTCGTCAACCTCAGGCTCGGCATCGCCTAAGGCGAAGACACGCTCGGCTCCCACGGAGGCGTTCAGCACACTGTTGATCTGTTGGCTGACCTGTGAGACGGGTTGCGTGAAACTCTTGTTGAGTTGCAGGAAAGCGACGATGGTACCGAGGGAGAGGTAAGAGGTAAGAGGTGAGAGGGGAGAGGTGAGAGGGGAGAGGACGAGGGTGGCTCCCACGACGGCAAGGAGGACATAGCCGAGATTGCCGAGGTTGCCATTGACGGGCATCACGATATTGGCGATCTTGTTGGCGTTATAGGCGGAGGAGCGTAGTTGCTCGTTGATGGTCTCGAAGTCCTGGATGGTCTGTTGCTCGTGACAGAATACTTTTACCACTTTCTGTCCTGTCATCATCTCCTCGATGAAGCCGTTGACCTTTGCCAGGCTCTGTTGCTGGGTACGGAAATAGGCTCGGGAGCGTTTGCCGAGTTGGGTGGTAGCAACCATCATCACTACGGCAATCAGGATGCTGACGAGGGTCAGGGGGATGCTCAGTACGACCATGGAGGTGAAGGTGGCGACGATGGTGATGATGGACGAGAAGACTTGTGCCATCGATGTGGAGATCATCTGGCGCAGGGAGTCGACATCATTGGTATAGACGGACATGATATCGCCATGTGACCGCTGGTCGAAATAACTGATGGGCAGTTGCTGCATCTTCTCGAAGATATGCTTACGCAGCCGGAGCATGGTGCCTTGACTGATATGGATCATCAGGCGGTTGTAGGCATAGGAGCAGATGGTACCGAAGAACAGGATGAGTCCTAACTTAAATAAGGTTTGCGCGAGGGAGGCATAGGCAGGATTCTCCATCTGGGTCAGCGGCACGATATAGTCGTCAATGAGGGTCTTGGTGAAGAGGGACGATACTAAGGAGGTCAGCGACGAGATGACGATGCAGAGCAAGACGAGGAGTAACTGCCAGCGGTAATGCTGCCAGACGAAAGCGACCATGCGTATCAGCACGTCTTTCTTGACTTCTCCCTTACGCGTCGAAATCGGCGGTTGTCTCATTCTGAATTGCATAGATCTCCTGATATAATGGGTTATTCTTCAATAGCTGCTCATGGGTATCGAAACCTGTCACGACACCATTGTCCATGACAAGGATGCGGTCACAGTCCTGCACACTGAGGATGCGCTGTGCAATGATGAGTTGGGTCATCTCCGGCAACTGGGTGCGGAAGCCCTCCCGTATCTTCGCATCGGTAGCGGTGTCACAGGCAGAGGTGGAGTCGTCGAGGACGAGGATCTTGGGGTGTTTCAACAGGGCACGGGCAATACAGAGGCGTTGCTTCTGACCGCCACTGACATTCGTGCCTCCTTGTTCGATACGGGTGTCATAGCCTTGGGGCATCTGACTGATGAACTCGTCAGCCTGAGCGATACGGCAGGCGGCACGACATTCCTCCAAGGTGGCGTTGGGATTGCCCCAGCGGAGGTTGTCGAGGATGGTGCCGCTAAACAGAATGTTCTGTTGCAGGACCACGGAGACGGCAGAGCGCAGGGCGGTCAGGTCGTACTCCTTCACGTTACGTCCACCCACCAGTACCTCACCCTGGGTGGGGTCGTAGAGACGGCTCACTAAGTTGACGAGGGTCGACTTACCACTACCCGTTCCGCCAATCACACCAATCGTCTCTCCACTCTTGATGGCGAAGGTGATGTTGTAAAGGGCGGATTTCCTGGATTTCTTCTCGGTATCTTGGGATTTCGATATTGCGGTATCTCGATAATCAAACCGCACATCACGGAACGCCACGCTGCCGTCAGGTATCTCCGTCACGGCATCCGTGGGATTCACGATGTCGGGCTCTTCCTCGATGACCTCTGCCACACGCTTGGCGGAGGCGGCACTCTGGGTGAGCATCACGAAGATCATGGAGAGCATCATCAGCGACATGAGGATGGACATGACGTATGTGAACAGGGAGGTCAGTTCACCTGTCGTCAGCGTGCCGTCCACGATATAATGGGCTCCGAGCCATGAGAGGGCGATGATACAGCCATATACCACCATATTCATAATAGGGTGGTTCCATGCCATCAGACTCTCTGCCTTCACATAGAGCCTGTAGAGATTCTCTGCGGCACGGGCGAACTTCTCATTCTCATAGTGCTCACGGACGAAAGCCTTGACGAGGCGCATACCCGTGATGTTCTCCTGTACGCTCTGGTTCAGTTCATCGTATTTCACAAAGACCTGTTGGAAGAGTCTCGCTACTCTTGATATAATATGGTATAGGGAGAAACTCAGGATGACGAGTGCCACTAAGAAGATCAGTGATAGACGGGCATCAATCACCAAGCACATCAGGATACTGAGTATCAGACGGAAAGGTGCCCGCACCGTAATCCTCAGAATCTGCTGATAGGCGTTCTGCAGACTGTTGACATCCGTCGTCATACGGGTGATCAGTCCACTGGTGGAGTATTTGTCGATGTCCGAGAAGGCGAAACGCTGGATGTTCCGATACATGGCGGAACGCAGGTTGGCGGCAAAACCCGTGGAGGCATAGGCGGAGAAACGACCCGCCAGGATACCGAAGGCGAGACTCAGGAAGGCGAGTCCCAGCATGATGGCTCCATAGAAATAGACATTCTCGATATCGCCGGCGTTGATACCCTTGTCGATGAGCGAGGCGGTGACATAGGGAATCAGCACGTCCATCACTACCTCCATCGCCGTGAATGCGGGTGTCAGTAGTGATGCCGTACGGTATTGCCGAATCTGTTGATAGAGTGTCTTAATCACTTAGTCTTTGGTCTTATTGGACACCAAAGGTACAACGAAGTGAGAGAAAAACCAAGAGATTCGTGCGTTTTTAAGTTTTATTTGCAACAACAGCCGTCCTTGTAACTACTCATGCCTTCAATTCTCCCCAAAGTGTTAAAGTCGAAAAATTCTTGGCAAAACATTTGGAGCGTATTGGAATTTCTTCTATCTTTGCATCCGCAAATATGAAAGGAAAGGAAATATAACCTATTTTTAATAACTGACAGAGACGACACATGGTGTAGCACCGTGTGGGGATATTTGTGCGCTCTTTGAGCTTGAAGCGTTCTTTGACATGGTGGACTATTCTCTCATGCGCTCCCTTGAGGGGGGAGTGACTACGATATACCTATTCATGAACATTAATATTTTAACTATGACAGACAAAACACAACAAGCACAAATGGAGGATGATGAGTTTGAAAAGATGTTGGACGAGTTCTTGTCGGATTACACCCCAGACCCCGTTGATGATGAGAAACAGGAGGAGACAGAAAAGGCTGAGGACGATGACTCTGAGTTGGGTATGCTGCTGAAGGACTTTGTGAACAGTGCGCTGAATGGTGAGAACGAGGAAGAGACAACATCTTCAGATGAGGAGGAAGACGAGGATGAGGAGATCAACCTCAACGACTTCCCAGAGGGCTCGGTGGAGTTCAACGAGAAAAACACAGTGAAGGTGGAAATCCTGAAACCTCTCAGGAATCCTCGGAAGAAACTGGACAAACTGGTGGGATGTAAGAACATCAAACAGCAGATTAGCGATTTGCTGCTGTTCACGACTTATAATCGCTGTATGGCAATGGGTAACCCGGGATGGAAGGAGCATAACGTATCGCTGCACGCCATCTTCTTCGGGAAACCGGGAACGGGAAAGACGACCGTCTGTAAGATCTACGGCTCGTTATTGAGAGAGGTCGGCGCTCTCAGCAAGGGTCATGTGGTGGTGTGCAACCGCAGCACGTTCCTCGGAACAAACTGGGGCGACGAGGAGAAGGCGGTGCGACAGGTGCTGGAGATGGCTGAGGGTGGTGTGCTGATGATCGACGAGGCTTATCTGCTGAACTCCCCTCATCCGAACGACCCCGGAAAACTGGTCATCCAGTTGTTGATGGAGATCCTCGCTAACGAATACCATCGTGACATCGCCATCATCCTTTGCGGCTATAAGGAGCCGATGCAGCAACTGCTCGACCTCAACGCAGGACTCGCCTCCCGATTCCCTAACCGTTTTGAGTTTGCCGACTTCACCGTCGACGAACTGATGGAGATAACGCTCCGCAGGATGGACGAGTATAAATACCACTTCACTCGTGCCGCAAAGGCGAAATACAAGGCGTTGCTGACTGAGGCTTATGCCGGACGTGACACTAACACATGGGGCAATGCCCGCTTTGTGGCGAATCTCTTGGAGCATATCTACTTGGCACATGCCAAACGCTGTGTGAACTATGCCTTTGCGGAGGATGCTTTGACGATTAAGAAATGCTTCACGATCACACCTGCCGACGTGCAGCCGATAGACGTACCGAAACCAAAACCGCGTGTTGGTTTCTAATCATTGTAGAAAATGGAAAAGAAAAGGGTGTGCACCCTTTTTTGTTTATTCTTGTTCCCAACGCTCAGCCTCTGTCTTAGGCTTGGCGGGTTCCTCGACAACTGGCTCAGCAGCAGGCTCAGCAACTGGTTCAGCGGGTTGTGGTGCTGGCTGTACTGGCTCTGCAGCAGGCTGTGGTGCTGGCTGGGGGTCTGTTTGCAAGTTCACTCCCTTGGGGTTAGGACCATACTGGTTGGCACCCACCTGACTGTCTGTGCAATAGAAAATCAACAGGATCAGCGCACCAAGAACGGGGATGATACCCAACAGGATCCACCATCCGCTACGTCCCGTGTCATGCAGGCGACGAACGGCAACAGCCAATGAGGGTATAAAGAAAATCAAGAGGAGAAGCAGGTTCACCAAAGGAATCCAAGCCCACAGCAGGGTAAACAATGCCCACCACCAGTACTCGGAGCGTGTAGCACGTCCGGAGAAATTCGCATACTTTGTCACAACGGACTTAATAGCACCAAAAAATCCCATAATTTAAATGTTTTTAATTATACAAAAAGGAAATAGTTACGTTTAATGCTGCAAATATAGTAAAATAATCTGATAAGACAAAAATAAACACAAAAAAGTTGAGGCGTTTACTTAAAACGCAAGGAATTTTGCCTATTTGAGGAAATGTCTCCGGCCTTTGAATGCTAGAGACATCAGCGATGGGGAAGCCCGAGAGCGTCATGCCGTGGGTGGCATCGGTAAAGGCACCGATGGCCTATCCATATGTCTGAGGATGCAAGGCACGGTAGGCGTTATGAAGTCTGCCTCCATGATGGGGTCGTTTATCTTCCGTGCCAGCTGAATGCCCTCAATGGCCTGACTGATGCACGCCTCGTGGTCAGTTGATGCGTTAAAATTCCGTAAACAGGCTTAAAAATCTCGCCAGTTTTGCACAAGATACAAAAATATATCGCATCTTTGCAACGTCAATCAGGATAAACAACATCTGAGCGACAAGATAATATTAACTAAAATTTAAAGATTATGAAACAGAAGAATGAAACGAATGAAAAGAGCGCACAAGCTCTGACAATGGAAGAGTTGGAGAATGTATGCGGTGGAAATAGGCCCATAATAGAGCCTTGAAATTGCATATTAAACCGCTTTGACGAGATAATTCCACTGAAAACTGTGGTGCTTTGCTCCAAGAGCGGGTGATTAGTGCAAACATTTCTGCAGGATTACTCGTACCCAAATACTGCCTTGAAAGCATGTATAAAGGTACGGGTTTTCTGGAAGATTTCGGCGATTCCTAAAAAACGTACCTTTGCAACCAAGAAGAATATGTCGGAACTTTTTAACACTGAGGCATTACAGGCACTTGACGACAAGAGCGAACTCAAGGAGATGCCACGAGTTGCATCCCCGGCTTTGTGGCTGCTGCTCACATCACTGCTGATGATCTGCGCCGTAGCACTCATCTGGTGCGTCTTCGGAAAACTCAACTATACGGTCAATGCCACTGCCGTGGTGTTCCCCTTTGCAGAGGCCAGGGCCATTACCGCTCCTTACGAAGGAACAGTACACCATGTCGTTGCCGCCAATGGACAGGAGGTGGTTGCCGGTGCCCCGATTGTAACTGTCCGCTCACAGCTCGCCACCACCACGCTGACATCGCCTGAAGCCGGTGTCGTGCTGACGTCAAAACTTGCCGAAAGCAAGTTTGAGCCGCGTGAGCCGGTAGCCTGGATACTACCCCAGGAACTCCAGCTGCACGAGCGTGAGGTATTGGCTTACGTGCCGTTTGCCAGTCTCCGTAAGGTAAAAGTTGGTGCCAAGGTGCAGGTGACACCTGCCGACCTGGAGCGTGAGAAATGGGGCTTTGCCGTAGGAACGGT
Source organism: uncultured Prevotella sp. (assembly GCA_905235835.1). Lineage (GTDB taxonomy): Bacteria > Bacteroidota > Bacteroidia > Bacteroidales > Bacteroidaceae > Prevotella. Next base: position 14,520 of record CAJONQ010000015.1, on the reverse strand, counting down.
AACGGGCATCGAACAATATCCGACAGACCGCAAGGCTGTCGCCCAGCGCCTGAAGTTGGCTGAGCTGGCCGCCATTGTCCCTGCCGACCAGCCAGTCTATGAAGTACGCATCGTGCTCGACCGGGGCGCCGACGGCCTGGTATGGAGCCGCAAGAAGAGTCAGCAAATGGCTGTCACCACGGGCATGCCCTGCAACGTGCAGATAATCTGGAGTCAGAAGTACGTGTGGGAGGTGCTGACAGGGCGTATTGAGAACACATTGGAAACATTGCAGGGAAAGTAGCGCATATGAAGAAGGTGCCTATGGTGATGCAGATGGAAGCCGTGGAGTGTGGCGCAGCCTCGCTCTCGATGATACTTGCATACTTTGGCAAGTGGCTTCCCCTGGAGCAGGTGCGCGATGCTTGCTGCGTGAGCCGTGACGGTTGCTCGATGAAGAACATCCTGATAGCAGCCCAGAACTACGGGCTGGAGCCCAGCGCCTACAAAGTCAGTGCAGAGGGCTTGGCAGGTATGGAACCCGCCATCATCCACTGGGACTTCGAGCATTTCGTAGTCTTCAAGGGCATGAAGAAGGGGAAGGCCCGCCTCAACGACCCTGCCATCGGTCCGGTAGAAGTGCCTATGGACGAATTCCGCCGTTCGTTTACGGGGGTTGCGATGACTTTTGAACTGACAGACCGTTTCCAGCCCTCCGGCCACCAGACCAGCATCTTTTCCTATATCAGGCGTAATATGAGCGGCGCTTACAATGCTTTCTGGATGACGTTTGTCTTTGCCCTGCTGCTGGCATTTGTGGCGATGGTAGTGCCATTGTTTACGAGGGTTTTCTTTGATGAGATTCTCTCGGGGCGCAATCCACAGTGGTCCAAGGTATTCTTCTGCCTGATGGGTATGGCGGCACTCTTTAATTTCGTGGTGGTGCTTTGGCAGCAGCGCTATGCCAAGCGCATTGCCGGGCAGTTGGCACTGCGCGGCAATACCAGCTTCCTGCGCCACCTGATGCGCCTGCCGATGAATTTCTTCGCCATGCGCTATGTAGGCGACCTGCAGCAGCGACAGCGGCTCAACGAGACCATTACCCATTCACTTGTCGAAGTGCTTGCCCCGCAGATCATCAACGTGATGCTGCTGGTGCTGTATCTCATACTCATGCTGTCCTACAATTACACCCTGACGCTGATCGGCGTCGTTGCCGCTATTGTGAACCTGGGCATTGTACGCTACTATTCCAATCGCCGTCTGGACATGGTCAGGAGCGCACAGCAGAGCGAAGGCAAATACTATTCAGCCACAGTCAGTTGTCTGGAGAACATTGAGAGCATCAAGGCCGCCGGAGCCGAGGAAGGATTCTTCCAATTCTGGAGTGGCCTGTGGGCACGCAAGTTCAACAAGGAGCGTGAAATGCATATTCAGCAGAGCGAGATGAACCTGCTGCCTACGCTGACACAGAACCTGCTGTCGGCAGTTGTGTTGCTGGCAGGTGCCTGGTATATCTTACAGGGCGACCTCTCCATAGGTATGCTCATGGCGTTTCAGGGATTTATGTCAGCCTTTATGGCACCTGTCGATCAAATAGTCCATGCAGGGCAGCAACTGATAGAGATGCGCTCACAGATGGAGCGTGTAGAGGATGTGATGAAATATCCGGAGGACCGCCATGCCGATGGTCGGGAGTCGGAAGAAGGAAAGCTATTGGGCGAACTGGAATTGCGTGATGTCACCTTCGGATACAACCCTATGAATCCGCCGCTCATCGAACATTTCAACCTGCATCTCAAGGCTGGTGAGTCGGTGGCTTTCGTGGGCAGCAGCGGCTGTGGCAAATCGACGTTGGCAAAGTTGATTTCCGGACTTTACAAACCCTGGAGCGGCGAGATACTGTTTGACGGACGCCCTATTGAGAGCATCTCCAACGATGAGCTCACCGCCTCTATTGCCGTCGTCAGTCAAGACATCACACTCTTCGAAGACACGCTGACGCAGAATATCCGGATGTGGGACCCAAGCATTGAAGATTTTGCCATTCACTTCGCATGTGCTGACGCACAGTTGCACAACGACATCGTGAAGCGACCGGAGGGTTATGCCACCAAGGTGGTACGAGGGGGACAGAACTTCAGCGGCGGTCAGTGCCAACGCATCGAAATCGCTACAGCGCTGGCCCGCGAGCCGATGATCCTGATCATGGACGAAGCTACGTCGGCACTGGATCCCACGACAGAGGACCATGTCATGAGACGTATCCGTGAGATGGGCATCACCCAGATTGTCGTGGCTCACCGTCTGTCTACCATCCGCGACTGCAACCAGATTGTCGTCATGGAGGCAGGCCGCGTCGTTCAGCACGGCACACATGAGGAGCTGATGCGCCAGGAAGGCAGGTATCGTGAGTTAATGCAGAACAGTTAATAATACAGGCAGGTACAGCGATGAGTATTTTTTCCAGTCAGATAGAAAAGCGCAGGAAATACGATGCCTCCACACTCTCACGCGAGATGATGGAGGGGGCGGCTCGCATGGGACTGCAATATGAAGGTTTCGTACCCCAGACAGACCATCTGGCCATCCGCCAGGTGCTCAGGGCGCTGGGGGTGAACACCGACGACGAACTGGAGGACGACGATGTTGTGCCCCTTGAGCAACAACTCTCCGCTATCCTCCACGCCCGCGGTATCATGAAACGTAAGGTGGAGCTTAAGGACGGATGGTGGAAGGAGTACAGCGGTCCCCTGTTAGGTCGTACACAGAGTGGTCATCTGGTGGCGTTGCTGCCCAAATGGACCGGGCGCAGCTACTACTATACTGATGCAGAGGGCATCAGACAGAAGGTGACGCGACAGCAGATGACGGACGACCTTGAGTCGGAAGCATACGCTTTCACCAAGCCGCTGCCACTACATAAACTGACGAGGCGCGAGGTCATGGCATTCATCTTGACATCCGTCGACAGCCACAGTCTGCTTCACATGTTTTTTGCCGCTCTGGCTATGGTGCTTTTAGGTATGTTTATCCCTATGGCAAACAAGTTTGTATTCGATACCGTGATACCTGCCGGCAATGCCGCCGACCTTGCCCCGATAGCCGGACTGTTGACAGGTGCCTCAGTAGCAATCATGCTGTTCAACTATCTTCGCAATCTCTATATTGTCCGTGTAGAAAACATTCTGGAGATGAACCTGCACAATGCTGTCATGGCGCGGCTGTTCCTTCTGCCGACACATTTCTTCCATAGCCATAGCAGCGGTGAACTGAACTCCAAGATGAACAACCTCACGATGCTGTGCCAGCAAGTCAACGAGTTGATTGTCGGTGCTCTGTTAGGCGGCGCATTGTCCATCGTATATTTTATCCAGGTAGGCATCTATGGAGGCCGTCTCTTAGCACCGGCTGCCATACTGTATGCCGTGCAGGCGCTGCTGGTGGTGGGTTTCTTCCGCACCGTTGCCGGCATCCAGAAACAATATATTGGCAAGAACGAAATCCTCAACGGCATGGAGTGTAACCTGTTTGCCGGTATCCAGAAGATCAAGCTCACCGGCTCAGAGACACGGGCGTACACCCAATGGCTCAACCGCTACACACATACCGTCCACATTGTCTATAATCCGAAGTTCCTCCTGCGGATTTTTCCTGCGCTACTGGCACTGATGAATGTAGCCAGCCTTTTGGTCATCTACTTCTTTACCCGGCGTTTTTCCATTGAGACCAGCAATTTCATCGCCTTTAGCTCTGCCTTCGGGATGCTGACCGCCGCGCTCACCGAGATTACCCGCCAGATACCCGAGATGGCTAAGGTGGGGCCGCAGCTCGACAGTATCATGGCTATTGCGGAGGCTGAGCCTGAGGTGTCAGGATCCTCTGCGACGATAAGTGCTCTTTCAGGCAATATCGAGATCAGCCACCTGTCGTTCCGCTACCAGGACGACATGCCATTGGTGATAGACGATCTGTCACTAAACATCAAGGCTGGCGAATATGTAGGCATTGCGGGAGCGTCTGGATGCGGGAAATCCACCCTATTGCGCCTGCTGTTGGGATTTGAGACACCCATGCGTGGCAATATATACTACGACCACTACGACCTCGCCAAGGTTGACAAGGGTGAGCTGCGCCGACGGATAGGCACCTGTCTGCAGAACGGTAGGCTCTTTACAGGCGACATCTTCCACAACATCACCATCACTGCCCCCTGGGCTACCCACGATGATGCCTGGGAGGCACTGCGCATGGCCTGCATGTACGATGAGACAAAGGCCCTGCCTATGGGACTGCACACCATCATCTCCGAGGATGGCGGAGGATTCTCGGGAGGTCAGAAACAGCGTCTGCTCATAGCCCGCGCCCTGATAGGCAAGCCCAACATCATCTTCTTCGACGAGGCAACCTCGGCACTCGACAACATCAGTCAGAAACAAGTAAGCGATCATCTCGACCGTCTGCACTGCACCCGTCTGGTCATCGCTCACCGTCTGAGCACCATCCGGCATTGCGACCGCATCATCGTCCTTGACAAGGGCAGGATAGCCGAAGAGGGCACATTTGAGGAACTGATGGCACGGAAAGGGCTATTCTACGAGATGAGCCTGAGACAACTTTAAGAGGGAATAGTGAATAATAAACAGAAAAGAACAAATATCCTATGCAGAAAAGAATATGGTTTCCCTTAGCGATAGCACTGCTGTTGACAGCCTGCCGACAGCAGAGCAATTCAAATGATTCTCAGAATACGGGATTATCATCCGATACCATTAGCATGACCATGTCCTCCCGTCATGCCCCCGACAGTACGCCGCCTCCCCCCTTCCAGACGATGGGAAAGGTGGTGGCGATGCACTATGCAGACGTAAAGTTTGAGACCACATTGCCCGTGCTGCGGGTCATGGTACACAACGGGGACCACGTTCAACGGGGACAGTTGTTGGCTGAGCAGGATGCCACCAAGCAGACGAATGCTGTCGAGCAGCATCAGCGGGAGATAGAGCAGGCGCAATTACAGATGCAGGATGTCATTATCTCACAGGGCTACGACCCAGAGCATATCGAGAACGTACCACAGCGCGTGCGCCATATTGCCGAGGTCAAGAGCGGCTTGCTACTGGCCCGGGAAAAACTGGCTGCTGCTCGTCACGAGTTGAAGATAACCCGTGTGGCAGCCCCTTTTGACGGCATCGTGGCTAATGTGACAGCCCATGCCGGTCAACTGGCACAAACGGGTGACATCGTGTGCCGAGTCATCTCTCCCCTGCAGATGGATGTAGAGTTCCGCGTGATGGAAGCCGACCTCAGCCACTTTGTCGTGGGCACGCACCTTCAGGTAGTGCCCGTAGCCGACGAACACGCTGTCTATGACGCAAAAGTGACCGAAGTCAACCCCATTGTTGACGAAAAGGGTACCGTCATGCTACGTGCTCATGTGGCTACGCCGCACCAGCTCTTCGATGGTATGCACGTCACGGTACTCCTAAAATGAAGAATGAAGAATGAAGAATGAAGAATTTGCTACCGCACGGAGAACTGTGAAGTTTGTGTGTTGTGTATTGTGCATGATGCATTGTGCAGTCGTGAGCGCCCAACAGCCGGTAAGGCTTGACATGGAACGTGCCTTCCAGTTGGCGACTGACAGCAACATCACTGCCGACCGCTATCGCAGTGTATTCCAAGAGGCACACTATACATGGCTCTCATGGATGGCAGGTCGCAAACCGCAAATTGCACTCAACTCCACACCACTGCAATATGAGCAATATCTGCTACAGCGTTACGTCAGCGATACCGACAATGATGAGTATCGCGAGCAGAAGCATTTTTTTTCGAGTGTCAGTCTGCAGGCTCAGCAGGTGATGGAACGATGGGGCGGATCCTTTTATGCCTCCACGGGGCTGTCCTATCTGGGCAACTATGGCGACCACATCCAACATCAGTTTGCCACTATTCCCGTCAGAGTCGGTTATAAACAGGAACTGTTAGGATACAATCCCTACCGCTGGAACCGGCAGACTGAACCCATGCGTCTGAGCGTCGCCCGGCAGCAGATGAACTATTCTGTGGAGCAGACTGGTGTTGAGGCTGTCAAGCGTTTCTTCACGTTGGCAGTGGCACAGGAGCAGCTCCGAATGGCGCAAGAGCAGTTGAAGTCGTGCGATACCATACTTGCCATTGGCAACCGCCGCTTTCATATCGCATCCATCTCCAAAGCGGAACTCGAAATCCTGGCGTTGCAGCGCTCCCTTGCCACTACTTCACTGAAGAGTGCCCAACTTAGTCATCAGAAAGCCTCCAGGAGCCTGGCTGCCTGGCTGGGAATGGACGAAATGACACCACTGGAGCTTATCGTCCCCTCTGTCCTGCCGCACCTCAGTGTGACCATCGATGAAGCTATCGGTCAGGCAACACAGCACAACCCCAACTATCTGTCAATGGAACTCAAAGAACTGGAGGCACGTCGCGATGCAGAACAGCTCAAGCGCAAGAAAGGCTTGAATACGAGCATTGACGCATCGATAGGACTCAACCAGGTATCTGACCGTTTCGAACATGCCTACCGCAGTCCGTTGGTGCAAAATCAGGTGACGGTTAATCTCACCGTACCCATCAGCGACCACGGCAAGAAACGTAATGCGTGGCTCGCAGCGCAAAGCAAAGTGGAGACGGCTGCCCGCCAGCGACAGGAGCAGCGCCGTGATACCGAACTGGATATCGCACAAACGGTGGCGGAGGTCAATCAGCGTCAGTCGATGGTTGACGACACCCGTCGCTCACTACAGATTGCCGAGGACGCCTATACCGCTATGCTGCAACGTTTCATCCGCGGGCAGGCTACCGTGAACGACCTGTCACTGGCACAACAATACTGGCAGGAGGCACGGCGCAGTCAGATCACAGCCCTCCAGGATTTCTGGAACAGTTATTACCACTTGCGCCAGTTGACGCTCTATGACTTTCTCAAGCGGCAGCCGATACACCACTGATGGAAATCTGCAAATACCATTCCTTACGAAGGCTTACCAGAGGTCGAACTCGTAGATGCGGGTGGCATCCATGTTGACGGTCTGTGTAGGACTGACGACAAACAGACGGACGTAGCGGACGCTGACGGGTGGGAACGAGCGGTCGACGTCGTTCTGGCGGTTGCCGTCAATCATGTCCAGCGTCTGCCACTCCTCCTGCTCGTTGCTGCGTCCCTGCAGGATACAGGTGCGGGTGATGTAAGCCGACATCTCGCTGCCTGCGTTGAGCAAGTGCCAGCGACTGACGGGACGGACGCTGCCCAGGTCGAAGGTGAGGTAGTTGGGTGTGCGGTTCGTGTCGCACCACTTCGTATTCTCGTCGCCGTCGCATATCATCTCCGGTCGCTCGTTCTCGTTGACGAAGCCCGAATAGTTGATGATGCGGGCGTCCTTCAGCAGGCTTGGTGCCTCGTTGCGGTTGTCGCCTGCCATTGTTGTGTAGGCATGGTCGTTGCGGTTGGATGTCCTGAAGAGCGGACCGGCAGGGGTCGTCTCGGGCTTCCCGTCGGTGATGGTGGCTGCAAAGAGCACGACATGCTCGTCGGCGGGCAGGATGACCTTGCTGACACCCTTCGGGATGTCAAGGCGCAACTTGAACATATAGGTGTACTCGTAGGGCTCGTCCTGACCTGACGAGTGGCGGTGGGTACCAACGTAAGCCACTTGTGCCTGTTTCAGATAACCCTCGGTCTGTCCGTCGTGACCCCACTGTCCGATGAAGCCCGTGTAGAAAGGCACTTCCACGCTCTGCGTGCCCTTGCCCAAGCGGAACTCTGCCTGGCGGTCGCCCTTGTTACTGGCCGCCAGCAGGTAGAGCGTGCGCTCGCCGGCAGCGTCGCCTAAGTGCAGCGTGTCGCCCTTGCAGGTCATGCCGTTGAGGCCGTCCACCTCGCCAAACTCAAAGTTGACGCCGTCGACGGTCAGTTCGTCGGGACGCAGTTCGGCTGCATAACTGTAGCCGCCCTCGAAGTCGGCTTCGCTGCGGAACTCGTTGAACGTGAAGCAACGCTTGTTGAAGGGCAACGCAAGAGCCATAGCCCCCTTATGCGCAGGGTCTGTCGTGTTCCCTTCGGGGGACGAAAGGGAGGCATTGACCTGCAGCTTCACCTTATACGTCTTCACGCTGAAGGGACGGATGGCGACTTTCAGCTGGTTGCCGGCGAAGGCAGCACTGCCGAGGGTCTTCTCCGTGCCGTCGGCTTCCACCGCCTCAGTGATGGTCGAGGCGAAGGTCAGGTTGGCCTGCTGCTCCTGCTTGCCGCTCAGTTCGTAGACACGTACGACATACTCGTCGCTGACCTCAGCCCGTTTCAGGGTGCGTATGATGACATTGGCGTTGTCGCTGCTGACGAACGAGAACTCGCGTCCCAGCTCGCCCTTGTGCTTTGGTGCATGGAAGGCGCGCAGCGGACTGTTGAGCATCGTGTTTCTGCGTGGCATCGACCATGTTGAGCGGTCCCTGGTGACCCACGATGCTGTAGGTAAACACATGGTGACCCTTGTCCTGGTGAGCCTGGTAGACATATCCGCGGTTGGGCTTGGGCGCATAGAGCAGCGACAGGCGCAGCGTGTTGTCGTTGGGCTTGTCCCAGCCGTAGCGAGAGTCGTTGAGGATGGTGACGCCGTACTGTATCTTGCATTCTAATGGCACTCTTGGCAGCCTGTTCGGCAGTAGTCGTTTTACCACACCATTTTGGCCCTTCTATTAATACGGCACCAAACGCATCAAGAAGGTCTTGAAGCATGATGTCTGCTGTTCTGCTGAGATATTCCATGTTTTCGTACTTTAATTTGGCTACAAAGATAATGCAAATAATTGGATTGTGCAAGAAAATCTTGTTTTTTGAGATATTTCGTTCGGTGTTTTTGAGGCATTTTAATCTGTTTATTTGATAATTCTCATTCTGCGTTTTTGATTTCAGTACAAATTATTTTTGTACAGTTTCACCACGCAAAGATATAATTACTTTTACTTTTATACAAACTGCAGTTGTTTATCTATCTATTCCTACATCAAACCACAACAGTGGGGAGCGGCACAAACCACAACCACGAGGAGATAATGGAGAACATAGAAACCTACCAGTGTGTGTGTAGAAAACTATAAAAACTTAAGTATTTCCTTGGAGTATTGAAATTAAACGCTTATCTTTAGCCTTGAAGAGAGGCTGCATCTCAAAAAAACTCAAATAAAATTTGTTTTTTTGTTCGATTTGCACTATCTTATGCAGCCATAACGTATAAACAACGACGATTATGGAAGATATTACCTTCACCCTTATAAGAAGTAAGTCGCCATGAATCCAGTAGTGTCCGAGGACAGCCACTTTCGGGTTCTCTTTGACACACCGTTCCCGCAGTTGAACCTCGTCACCCTCGACGAGTTCATGCAGACGAGGCTCATCAGGGAGCAATAACACCGACATCCCCACACAAGCAAGAAAAGAATATCCGCCGAGAATCTCCATCGTGAGAGTCTCGGCATTTTGCTATTCACTCCCCTCTCCCTTTGGAGAGGGGGCGGGGGTGAGGCTTTCCGTTTGTCTCAGTATCGTCAGGAGAGCGACACCATCAGCGTGGCTCTCCATTGTAAAAGACTTCGCGCTGCAAAGATACCAAAAAACCATTAGTTAAAAAAGGAATGTGCAAAAATGCCTGCCTTTTGTGCAAAAATGCCTGTTGAATCATTCGTGACGATTGCAATTTATTCCGTACCTTTGCACCAACAGATTGTTAAGTTGCAACAAAATAGAAGAAAAACTTATGAAGAAAGTATTACCAAAGTATTATCAGACATGCATAAAATGAATCAGGAAATGATTTTGCAATATCTTTGCATTATAAACCTATAAATACAACAGAATGATGAAAACGAGAAAACATTTCTTCAGCCTGTTTGCAGCCCTGACGGTCTGCGCAGGCGCCATGCTGCTGACAGCATGTTCGGACGACATCACAAACGACGGTTCTGTCAACCCGTCCGGTGTCATTGATCCAAGTGTTGACCAGTTGACGGTCACGGTGACGGCTGATGTGCCGACGGCGGTGCTGAGCACGTTCGACGACAACTCGCTGGGCGCCGCGCTGGTTCGCCGTCTGTCGAACACCACCAGTGAGATTACGCCTGAGACGAAGATGGTACTCATCAAGGGCGAGGACGGTGCCGACCGCCCGCTGAATGAGTGGCTGGCAGCTGCGAAGATATACCTGAAGGGTGGCTATATAGCCGTGGAGAAGCCCGTCAATGCGCATTTGGTGAAAGTGATGGAGCAGGTGGCTGACCAGATGGATGCTGCCTGGGACGCGCACTTGCTGGAAAACGGTGTCAGCATCGTGCGCCAGGCGCGTGGCAATGCGGCGGTGCGGTCGGACGCAGCGGCACGCTTCAAGATGCGCATCGCCAACATTGCGACGAGGGCAGGTGAAAGTGCCGACGACAACGAGCCCGTGGCTGAACTGGTCATCTTTGCCCGCAACGGCTACTATCATCACGCTACGTATCAGGGAAAACAGTACACCTCAGAAACGAGGAAGAGTGACGGCACTGTAACGACAAACACCATAGAGCACAATCCTGACTACTGCGCATATAGCAGCGGACTGATGGCTGACAACGCGGCACAGTGGCTGAACAATCGCGGCGTGGCTCAGCAGGCGAGCCGGGCCAGCACCCGCACTGACGGCGAACAAGCCATCAACGACGTGATGGATGCTGATGATGAATGGACCTACAACGGTCCTCTCAATGCTGTAGATATAGAATCCGTAAACTCCGTTGTCAGCAAACCGAATGCGCAACAGGAGATTATGCGAATATGGGCTTCCCACAATATGGACACCAACAAGGACTACTACCTCGTGCAGCATAGTTCCACATCAGCAGTAGGCGGCAAGAAGGATGGCGATGATCGCCTTGACCCCACCAAGACGCTCTACCGTGGCCCTTACGGGGAAAACCAATGGGAAGAGCGCCATTATGAGAGAGGCGAGAAAGACCATGAAGCGATAGACGACCTCTATTACTATGGTGACTGGTATGACAACAGCGAATTCTCATTCAACGTGACGGGTGCGGGCACGGTGACGGTGGAAGGTGCAGTGCCATCTACCGACAGAAATGAAATCAGCACGACTGTAACCGTAGGTGAATTCAATGGACAAATGACAACTATCGGCGGCACGGGTTCTGTCTCATCTACAGGCGGTGGCGTTACCGGTGCTATGAACCGCGGTTATGTAAGCGGAACATTCTATTCACTCTCATCGACAACGACTGTAGAGGAACTGGCTTGCGAGAAGAATACCGATGGCACAAAGGTTTCGTGGAAGTATCACGAGTCAAAAGACATGTCAGCAGGCGACAAGAAAGAGCACCCGCTGATAGGTGACGGGCTTATCAACGACGTTGACGTCAGCAATCAGGTATGCTGGTCGGTATCCGATCCTTCTGGGCAGCACACGCTGGAAATGTCTCATCAGGTTAAGATGGGAAACATCTGTTATGAGAACGCTTACATAAAATACAATTTAGCAGACCCGATAGACGAAAAGTCAATCACACTTTCAAACGCTATCCCTGACGGTCAGGTAAATATGAAATACCTACTCCCCGTCCCCAACCGCTCTACGCAGAAGTGGAACATGGACGTGACCTTCCCCGAGATTGACCAGGACGGCTACGACGGTGTGAAGAAGAAACTGACGGCAGCCCTGCAGGACCAGTTCCCAAGTGTCTATCAGCCGGAACTCATACTTGCCGACCAGTCGGATGCGAGCGAGAACACCATCAGGGAGATAGTGGCAGATTCAAATACCCTGCTAATGGACGATAACTCCCTGCAGACGCTACGTGACTATGCGAAGACCTATAAAATCAGCGAGTTCACCATCAAGTGGTACAGCTCCGGCACCGACCACAACACCTACCAGTTTACCGTCAAGGCTGAGGGCGACCCCGAGGGCGTGGACATGACAATTGACCCTGTTGACCTGTCGGAACTCACTGCCGACTATGTGGCGCAGGATGGTGACGTGCTGACGGGCACGCTCGCCGGCAACTATATGATTTCCGTAGCCAATGGCGCCGTCGTTACGCTGAACGGCGTGACCATCAACGGCACTAACGACGATGCATACGACTGGGCAGGCATCACGTGTCAGGACGCCACCATAGTACTTGCCGACGGCTCAAAGAATGTGGTCAAGGGATTCCGTTCTGCCAATGCGGGAATTTATGTTACGCAAGGTGGCACACTCGTCATTCAGGGCAACACTGGTAGCCTCGATGCCAGCAGCAACGGTGAGGGCTGCGGCATAGGCGGAAGCAATGCCACCTCCTGTGGCAACATCGAGATTCAGGGCGGTGTCATCACGGCAACAGGCGGAGATTATAGTGCAGGCATAGGCGCAGGAAAGGATTTGAGTTGCGGCGATATCGTGATTAGTGGCGGAACGGTTATCGCTACTGGTGGCAAATACGGTGCAGGCATTGGCAGTGGCAATGGAGAAACTGGAGCGTTGTCTCACTGCGGTAACATTACCATCAGCGGCGGCACGGTTACCGCTACCGCCGGTACTGATGCTACCGCTATCGGTGCTGGAGAATTTTCTGAAGCAGGTGACATCACCATCGCGAAAACTGTCACCAGCGTGACGGTAACAGGCGCAATAGGCGCGGGTGAATATGGCAAATGCGGCACCGTCACCATCGAGGATGGCGCAAACGTGATAAAGAAGTAATCAACGATTCTAAGAATGCCCAGCCTTACCAATATCCATATTTATGAAAATCATAGCAAGCGACGGCTCCAAAATTGCAGAATGGAGCCATTGTGGTTCCCACAACGGCTCCAAATTGCAGAACGGAGCCATTGCCTGGCGGCGACGGCTCCAAATTGCAGAATGGTGTCATTGCCTGGCGGCGACGGCTTCAAATTACAGAATGGAGTCATCGCCTGGCGGCGACGGCTTCAAATTGCAGAATGGTGTCATTGCCTGGCGGCGACGGCTTCAAATTGCAGAATGGAGTCATTGCCTGGCGGCGACGACTTCAAATTACAGAATAGACTCATTGCTGAGATAAAATATATTTATTAACCCTTTAAAAAAAGAATTATGGCAAAGTTTCCAACATTCAACAAAACTCATCTCCGTTACGGAGCGCATTTTTCTGTTATGACATCATTTGGCGAGAAGTTAGCGCCTCTTGCCGAGAGTGAGAGTATGCTTACGGCGGCTTACAACGCATTTCAGGCAGCATTGTCCAACGAGGATGCTGCGATAAAGATAGCACGCGTCAGCGAGTACACCAACCAGATAGAGAAGGAGGACACCAGGCGCGACCGTCTGTATAACAACGGTAAGGCTACCTCTCAGATGTGGAAAGACCTTGGCATCGAGCCGATGGCGACCGCAGCCATTGCCGTGCTCAGAGAGTATAACAACTACAACGTTGACACCACGGCGCAGTACGACCAGGAGTCGGGTCTGATGCTCAACTTCCTTCAGCCCTTCGAGTCAAACGACATGAAGGCTCACTTGCAGACGCTGGGACTGACTGCCGTCTTTGAGCAGATGAAGATAGCCAACGAAGCAGTGCGCAGCCTTCTCTCACAGCGCGGTGACGAGCGTGCGGCAAATGCAGCCTACGACATCAAGGCGGCGCGTCAGGCTACCGATGCCGCATACGAAAAGCTTGCCGACCGCATCAATGCGCTGCAGATACTTGACGAGACAGGCAAGTACAACGCTTTCATCGCATGGTGGACACAGGAGGTGAACCGCATCAAGCAGCAGATACTCAACCAGAAGCCTGGGGCGACCTCCCCCGACCCCTCCCAAGG
>CAJONQ010000015.1:0-623 GCA_905235835.1 uncultured Prevotella sp. | reverse complement strand
ACCAACACCTCCCCTGACCCCTCCCAAGGAGGGGGAACCAACACCTCCCCTGACCCCTCCCAAGGAGGGGGAACCGACCCGGACACTCCGGGAACGGGTGACAACACCGGTGGTGGTGACGACAACCCTGGCGGGTTTGATGAAGGTTAAAAATCTTTAAGCTTTAAGCATTAAGCTTTAAGGTTTAGTCGCTAACCGCTATACACTATATGCTAAACGAAAATGGCGCAGGATGCTTTTGATTGCATCTTGCGCCATTATCAATAACCTATAACCAATACCCCTTATTGCTCCTTCAGCATTTCTAATGCCTTACTGAGTTGGTCTGGGCATGAGGTGGGTTTGTTGCCGCAGGGGACACCCTTGGTGATTGCTATGACATCGTCGATGTGACGGCCTTGTGCCAGACGTGCAACGCCGATGGTGTTACCCGGGCAGCCGCCCACGAATTCTACTTTCTGGATGATGTTGTTATCATCTGCTGTGATGTTGATGCAACGGGAACATGTGCCCGTTGTAGTGTACTGAATCTGTTTCATTTTTTTTTTATTAAAGGGGAGTGAGAGGGATGTGAGAGGGGAGTGAGAGGGGAGTGAGAGGGATGTGAGAGGGGAGTGAGAGGG